>JAVFAT010000016.1:0-15823 GCA_034002385.1 Azospira sp.
AGAATTTGTCGGTGGTTTTACATCGCTCGCCTCCTTGATGTGTCTTGTGGGAGCGCCGCCGGTGTGGCGACGTGACAGCAGTCTAGCGCCGCGTCATGCGGGGGGCAACAGACAAGAAAAAAGCGGCCGGAGCCGCTTTTTCGCAGGGTCTTCGCGGCGTGTGCGAAAGACCGGATGCCGGAAGTCAGCGCAGGCCGGTGGCGTACTCGGAGACGGCCTTGATCTGACGATCGGACATCTTGTCGGCGATCATGCGCATCATCTTTTCCGGATCGTTGGCACGTTCGCCGGAGCGGAATTTCTTCAGCTGATCCTCGGTGTATTGCGGGAACTGCCCGGCGAGGCGCGGATACTGCGCCGGCAGGCCGGCACCGGCCGGGCCGTGGCAGCCGGCGCAGGCCGGGATGCCCTTGGCGAAGTCGCCCTGGCGCCAGAGCTTCTTGCCTTCCCCGATCAGCGTCTCGTCGGTGGCGGCAGCCGGCGTCTGCTTCTGCTGGCTGAAGAAGGCGGCGACGTGGCGCATGTCTTCGTTGGAGAGTGCAGCGACCATGCCGCTCATGATCGGGCTTTCGCGCAGCGCGGGGGCGCTGCCGTCGTCCGGCGCCTTGAAGTTGGTGAGCTGCTTGTAGATGTAGTCGGCACCGAGACCGGCGATGTTCGGGTTGGCCGGATCGGGGCTGTTGCCGTCCGGGCCGTGGCAGGCAACGCAGATGGTTTCCGCGATTTCCTTGCCCTTGAGCGGATCAGCCTTCGGCGCGGCCTGTTCGGATGCGTGAGCGTTGAGAGCGGCAGCCAGCAGGACTGCCATCGCCGTGGTTCGGATCATGTCCAGACTCCTTGTTGTCGGCCCGGGGCCAGAGATTGGAATTAGCTGAATTAGCAAACCTGTTATTCTATAGCAATTCCGCGTTTCGGCGCCATGCAATCCTGATGTTGCGTCGGCATGTTTCTTGCCGGCAGGGTGTCGAGGCGGAGCCGCGCGCGGTGCTGCGCATTCCGTGTTTTTCGTCTTTTTCGTGTATTCCGCGCCCCGAGCCTGTCGAATCCAGCCGAAGCCTGTCCGATCCAGCCCCTCCGATGCCCCTGTTCCGAAAAGCCGCTTTCTTCACCACCGTCGCCCACCTGCGCGACCTGCCGCCGGACGCCGTTGCCGAAGTCGCCTTCGCCGGCCGCTCGAACGCCGGCAAGTCCTCGGCGATCAACACGCTGGCCGATCATACCCGGCTTGCCTTCGTCTCGAAAACGCCGGGGCGGACGCAGCATCTCAACTATTTCCAGCTGGCCGAAGGGAAATTCCTCGTCGACCTGCCGGGCTACGGCTATGCCAAGGCACCGGAAGAAGTGCGCAGTGCCTGGGAGAGCCTGCTCGGCCCCTATCTCGCCGGGCGTGCGCCGTTGAAGGGTGTCGTCCTCATCATGGATTGCCGGCATCCACTGACCGAACTCGATGTGCACCTGATCGAATGGTTTGCGCCGACCGGCAAGCCGCTGCACATCCTGCTGACCAAGGCCGACAAGCTGGCGCGTCAGCAGCAGGCAGAGACGCTGCGCGAGGTGCGCGAGGCGCTGGCAGCCCTTGGCGAGCAGTGTTCGGTGCAGTTGTTTTCCAGTCTGAAAAAGACCGGTATCGAGGAAGCCGAAGCGGTTCTCGGCAGCTGGCTCGACATCGAGGCGCCACCGGCGCCGGCGGCGGCACCGGCAAAGCGCGTGCTGGCGCCGGGCGAAAAACGCAACCCGGAGCTCGCGGCGCGGCTCGCCGCGCGCCGGGCGGAGAAAAAGAAAGCCCCCGGTAAAGGGGGGAACCGGGGGCTGAAATGCCTTAATGGGATCAAGGCACCCGCTCAGGGAGGGAAAGCGGGAGATGGCGAACCATCTACTGAATGAGAGTGGTGTGCCTGAAAAAAAGTTCCCGGCCTGTTCTTGACGTTTCCTGGCGATTCCGTAATTTCGCAATCCCGTAATGCCGTGCCCTCGCGTTCCCGGTTTCCGTTACTTTCGCTGCTTCCTTTCCGGCGATCCGGATGGTTCCGGTTCCGCCGTGCTCATGTCTGACCAGAGGTATCTATGAATGCTTTCGATTCGGGCCACAAGGGCCATCCTGCCGCCGCTTTTCCCGGTACCCGCATGCGTCGCATGCGCCGTGACGATTTCTCGCGCCGCCTGATGCGCGAATCGGTGCTGACCGCCGACGATTTCATCTACCCGGTGTTCGTGCTCGACGGCGAGAAGCGCGTCGAGCGGGTATCGTCGATGCCCGGCGTCGAGCGGCAAAGCCTCGACCTGCTGTTGAAGACGGCGGAGCGGGCGCTCACCCTGGGGGTGCCGGCGCTGGCGCTGTTCCCGGTGGTCGACCAGGCCTGCAAGAGCGAGGGCGCCGAGGAGGCGTACAACCCCGAAGGGCTGGTGCCGCGCGTCGTGCGCACGCTGAAGAAGGAATTTCCGGAGCTGGGCGTGATTACCGACGTCGCCCTCGATCCCTACACCATCCACGGCCAGGACGGGCTGATCGACCCGGCCGACCCGCGCGGCTACGTGCTCAACGACGAGACGCTGGCGGTGCTCGTGAAACAGGCGCTGTGCCACGCCGAGGCCGGTGCCGACGTGGTGGCGCCTTCCGACATGATGGACGGCCGCGTCGGCGCGATCCGCGCCGCGCTGGAGGCGAAGCAACTGATCTACACGCGCATCCTCGCCTACTCGGCGAAGTACGCGTCGGCCTTCTACGGCCCGTTCCGCGACGCGGTGGGTTCCGCCGCCAACCTCGGCAAGGGCAACAAATACACCTACCAGATGGACCCGGCGAACAGCGACGAGGCGATCCGCGAAGTCGCCCTCGATCTGGCCGAGGGTGCCGACATGGTGATGGTCAAGCCGGGTATGCCCTACCTCGACATCGTCCGCCGCGTGAAGGACGAGCTGAAGGTGCCGACCTACGTCTATCAGGTCAGCGGCGAGTACGCGATGCTGAAGGCCGCCGCGCAGAACGGCTGGCTGAACGAGGAAGCCTGTGTGCTGGAGGCGCTGCTCGGCTTCAAGCGGGCGGGCGCCGACGGCATCCTCACCTATTTCGCGCTCGACGCGGCGGCCTGGCTGAAGAAGGGCGCCTGAGCGGGCGTTGACTCGCCTCCGGCAGGAGGCGGGTGGCGCGGAGTCGGGCGGCTGGCTGCGGGCTGCGGTCTGCGTGCCGACGAAGGCAGCGGCCGGGGCGAAAAAGCGTGCCCGGGCCGCTTTCAGTTGGCGAAGGCCGCGATACCGGTGATGGCGCGGCCGAGGATCAGCGCGTGGATGTCGTGCGTGCCCTCGTAGGTGTTCACCACTTCGAGGTTCACCAGGTGGCGCGCGACGCAGAATTCGTCCGAGATGCCGTTGCCGCCGAGCATGTCGCGCGCCGTGCGGGCGATGTCGAGCGCCTTGCCGCAGGAGTTGCGCTTCATGATCGAGGTCAGTTCGACCGTTGCCGTGCCTTCGTCCTTCATGCGGCCGAGGCGCAGGCAACCCTGCAGGCCGAGCGTGATTTCGGTGAGCATGTCGGCGAGCTTCTTCTGGACGAGCTGGTTGGCAGCCAGCGGCCGGTCGAACTGCTGGCGTTCCAGCGTGTAGCGGCGCGCCGTCTCGTAGCAGGCTTCCGCCGCGCCGAGGGCACCCCAGGCGATGCCGTAGCGGGCCGAATCGAGACAGGTGAACGGCCCCTTGAGGCCGCGCACGTCGGGGAAGGCGTTTTCCTCGGGACAGAAGACCCCGTCCATGACGATCTCGCCGGTGATCGAGGCGCGCAGGCCGACCTTGCCGTGGATGACGGGGGCGGACAGGCCCTGCCAGCCCTTTTCGAGCACGAAGCCGCGGATGTCGCCGGCCTCGTCCTTGGCCCAGACCACGAACACGTCGGCGATCGGGCTGTTGGTGATCCACATCTTGCTGCCGGTAAGCGTGTAGCCGCCGTCGACTTTCTTCGCGCGGGTGCTCATGCTGCCAGGGTCGGAGCCGTGGTCCGGCTCGGTCAGGCCGAAGCAGCCGACCCATTCGCCGCTGGCGAGCTTCGGCAGATATTTGCGCTTCTGCGCCTCGGTGCCGAATCTGAAGATGGGCACCATCACCAGCGAGGACTGCACGCTCATCATCGAGCGGTAGCCGGAATCGACGCGCTCGACCTCGCGTGCGATGAGGCCGTAGCTGACGTAATTCATGCCGGCGCCGCCGTATTCTCCGGGAATGGTCGGGCCGAGCAGCCCCAGTTCGCCCATTTCGTTGAAGATTTCGCGGTCGGTGCGTTCGTGGCGGAAAGCGTCCCGGACGCGCGGCAGCAGCCTTTCCTGGCAGTAGGCGCGGGCGCTGTCGCGTGCCATGCGTTCGACGTCGCTGATCTGGCCTTCGAGAAAAAGCGGGTCGGCCCAGTCGAATCGGATCCTGCTCGTGCTCATGTCATGTCCTCGTCTCGTTTCTCGTCTTCTTGCCGTTGGCCGGGGAAAATTCAGGGTGCGTACAGGGCGCGTGACGACGGCACGGTAGGCCGGTGGCGCAGTTGCCGGTCGGCGCGAGAGCGGAAAGCGGCCAGGCGGCGCGGCGACGGTGGCCGGCCGTTGCCACCGCCTGACCGGCTTCAGGCGGCGCGGCGGCTGGCGAGGATGGCCATCGCCAGCATCGGCCACTGCTGCGGCCACTGCGCCATCGGTTCGCGGGAAAAGGCGGATTTGGCATAGGCCTGCCAACGGCCGATGGCGTAGCTGACGAGCACGTTGGCCAGCGCGCCGACGTCGATGCCGGCATCGATGCGCCCCTGCGTCGCGGCGACGCGCAGCGACTGCTTGAGCGCCGCCTCGATCTTGTCGATGAGCGCGTTGATGCGCGCCTGCAGGCGCTCGTTTTCGTTTACCAGCGCCTCGCCGATCAGCACGCGCGTCATGCCCCGGTTCTTCTGCGCGAAGCCGAGCAGCAGCGCGACGATGTGCTCGACCTGCGCGAAGCCGTCCTGCTCCTCGCCCTGCACCTGGTTGATGATCGAGAACAGGCTCGATTCGATGAATTCGATCAATCCCTCGAACATCTGCGCCTTGCTGGCGAAGTGCCGGTAGAGTGCCGCCTCGGAGCAGTCGAGCTTCGCCGCGAGTGCGGCGGTGGTGATTTTTTCGCCCTTCGGGTTTTCCAGCATTCCTGCCAGTGTCTGCAGGATTTCCAGCTTGCGTTCGCCGGGTTTCGGCATGGTCTGCTCCCCTGTCCTTGGTGTTTTCCGGTGTGGCGCTTGCGGTTGGCTGGCGGCGATTATAGCCGGCCGAGAAAAGCGGGCAAATGCGTAATGCGTGCGATGCGCACGTCTACGTGCGGCGAGCGGCGTAAGCCGGCGCTCACCCACACGGTCTTCATGCCGAGCCGGCGGGCGGTAATGAGGTTGTCCAGGCTGTCTTCGACCATGATGCAGCGCTTCGGCTCCAGCCCTTCGGCTCGCAGCAGATGCAGGAAGCCGGCGAGCGCCGGCTTCGGCTTGAAGCGCAGGCGTTCGATCGGATAAACCGCATCGAACTCGCGGCGGATGCCGGCCAGGCGCAGCACCGCTTCCGCATAGTGCTGCGGTGCGTTGGAAAAGACGATCTTGCGGCCGGGAAGCCGGCGCAGCATGGCTTGCATGCCGCGCTCGAAAATGACCATGCGCTCCAGCTCCGGGAAGCGGTGCGTCTCTTGCAGGAAGTGCCCGGGATCGGTGCCGTGGTGGCGCATCAGTCCGGTCAGCGTGGCGCCGTAGCGGCGCCAGTAGTCGAGGCGGATGCGCGTCGCCTCGTGTTCGTCGACGCCAAGGTGGCGCTCGATGTATTCGCGCATCGAGCGGTGGATGTGCGGAAAGATGTGCGGGCTGGCGTCGTGCAGCGTGTTGTCCAGGTCGAACAGCCACACGCGCTCCGCGCGTGCGGCTGTTTGTGAGGAGGAAGGAGAGAGGAGTGAGGAGCGGCCGCCCCGGCTTTTCCTCCTCACTCTTGACGCCTCCCTCTTCTCTGCATCAGTGCGACTTGATCATCGTGCCGACGCCGTGGTCGGTGAGGATTTCCAGCAGCAGCGCGTGCTCGACGCGGCCGTCGATGATGTGCACGCTCTTCACGCCGTTGCGGGCGGCATCCAGCGCCGAGCCGATCTTTGGCAACATGCCGCCGGAGAGCGTGCCGTCGGCGACCATGTCCTCGATCTGCTGCGGCGTGATGCCGGTGATGAGCTGACCTTTTTCGTCGAGTACGCCCGGCGTGTTGGTGAGCAGCACCAGCTTCTCGGCCTTGAGCACCTCGGCGATCCTGCCGGCGACGACGTCGGCGTTG
Organism: Azospira sp.; assembly: GCA_034002385.1. Classification (GTDB taxonomy): domain Bacteria; phylum Pseudomonadota; class Gammaproteobacteria; order Burkholderiales; family Rhodocyclaceae; genus Proximibacter. The sequence goes on from JAVFAT010000016.1 coordinate 6,297, forward strand.
ATGTTGTAGGTTTCGCCTTCCTTGCCGACGCCGATCGGCGCGATCACCGGGATGAAGCCGCCGGACTCCAGATGGCCGATCAGCGAGGGGTCGATCTGCGTGATGTCGCCGACGGCGCCGACGTCGATCAGGTCGCCCGGATTGTCCTTGTTCGGCAGCTTCAGCTTCTGCGCGCGGATGAAGGTGCCGTCCTTGCCGGTCAGGCCGACGGCCTTGCCGCCGGCCTGGTTGATGAGGTTAACGACGTCCTTGTTCACCTGGCCGCCGAGCACCATCTCGACCACTTCCATCGTTTCCGCGTCGGTGACGCGCATCCCCTGGATGAACTCGCCCTTCTTGCCGACGCGCGCGAGCAGGTTCTCGATCTGCGGGCCGCCGCCGTGCACGACGACGACGTTCATGCCGACCAGCTTCAGGAGCACGACGTCGCGCGCGAAGCAGCGCTTCAGGTGCTCGTCGGTCATCGCGTTGCCGCCGTACTTGACGACGATGGTCTTGCCGTGAAAACGCTTGATGTAGGGCAGCGCCTCGGCAAGGATGGCGGCTTCCTGGGCGGGGGCGGGCTTGTCGGCAGGTTTTGCGGTCATGGCGGCGGTTCCTGTGGATGCGCACGGTGGGGACGGCGGATTCTAACGCCGCCGGCAGCCGGCGCCAAACGAGGGAAGCCCGGTGCCGGATGCGTTCATGCAAGCGCTCTCAAGGCTGGTCGTGTGCCCTCGGCCCGGGGTGAACGAAAAAGCGCCGACGCGAGGCGTCGGCGCTCGGGCGGGGACGTTTTACCGCTCAGGCGATGGTCAGGCGCTTGCTGGCGTTGGCGGCGCGCTTGGGCAGGGTCAGTTCGAGCACGCCGTCGTTGAATTTCGCCACGGCCTTGCCGTCGTCGATTTCCTGGGCCAGCTGGAAGGAGCGTGCGACCTTGCCGAAGTAACGCTCCGAACGCAGCACGCGCTCGCCTTCCTTCACTTCCTTCTCCTGCCGCACTTCCGCGCTGATCGATACCTGGCTGCCATCGATGGTGACGTGGATGTCCTCCTTCTTCACGCCCGGCAGTTCGGCGTGAACCTTGTAGGCGTCGGCTTCTTCCTTGACGTCCATCCGGATCGACGGTTGCTGTGGCTGGGTGCCTATGTCCACGGGGCGAACGAAAAAGCCGCGGAAGAGGTCATCGAACGGGTCGAGTCGGGTCAGGTGGTTCATGTGTTTCTCCTCGCAGTGGTTGAACGGGATGCTTCCGATGCAACCAAGATAGGTCGGAAATGCGGCATTTCAAGACCTCTCTTGCCGTTTTTCCGATCCTTCTCGTCCGTTCCGCTCCGTGGCCATCGCCCGCCGCCGTGCCAGGCCTGCCACCGTGCGCCGGCAGCGTTCGCCGGTCAGCCCGGCCGGCGTTGCGGCAGCGCGAGGATGGCGTCGCGGTTGCTCCACGAAAACACCTTGGCGGCGGCTTCGTCGAGCGGCAGCCAGCAATGGCCGCGATGCTCCTTCGGGGCGGTGCGGATCGGCGTGTCGCGCGGCACTTCGAGCGAGAACGCGTGTTCGGTGTTGTGCGTGACGCCGGGTGCGTAACGGTGGCGCCATTCGGGGAATATTTCGAAGATCTGGCTCTGCCGCCAGTCGATGAGGGCTTCGTCTGGCGCGACGATGCCGGTTTCCTCGGCGACTTCGCGCAGCGCCGTCTGCCGCAGGCTTTCGCCATCCTCGACGCTGCCGGTGACGGACTGCCAGTAGCCGGGGTGCGCGGCGCGTTCGAGCAGCAGCACCTCGAACGCCGGCGTGTGGATCACCACCAGCACCGACACCGGCGTCTTGTACTTCATCCGGCGCTTGCCGCGGGGAGCGGGGGAAAGGCGGGAAGGGTGTCCGCACGCGTCGCATCGAATACCCAGAAGGGAATGCCGGCTTCGCGCCAGTGTCCGATGGCGAAGGTGAGCACCTCGTCGAGCGTGCGGCCGGCGGCCACGTCGTCGGCGCGCAGCAAATTGCCGCCGGAAAGCAGCAGCACATAACCGGGCGCTTCGTTGCCGTCGAAATCGGTGAGGCAGTCGGCGAGCGCGTCGAAGTTGGCGCCGTACCACTCCGGCAGGTCGAGGTCGCGACCGAGGCGGACGAGCACGCTCGATGCCTTGCGCAGGCGGCCGAGGTCGGCTTCGAGCCGCACGAAGCCAAGTTCGCGCGCCGCCGCCTCGACAGCCGCCCGCTGATCGTGCGGCAGATGGCAATGGCCGGCGCACCGGCAGTCGGCGAGCAGCGTCCTGAGCGTGTCGGCGCCGGCGTTCATCGTCCCTTTCCTTTCCGTTCGTCTGCCCGCTTTTCTTCCAGCCCCCGGATGCGGTGGAAACTGCGGTAATGGTCACTGGTGTAGTAATACTCGCCGGAGGTCGCCGGCGGGCTGCCGGCGACGATGCGCCGCGCTCCGCGCGTGCGCACGCCGGGCGTCGGCACCGTGTATTCGCGGTAATGGCCACGCGGCTTCGGCGGCAGGCGCTTCTCGAAATTGTTGAAGACGCTGCCGTCCTTGTGCGGATAGGGGAAGGGGCCGCCTTGCCTGATCAGTTGCAGCGTCTGCCGGGCTTCCGGGGGCAGGGCGAGGAGATCGATCTCGTCCAGCGTCGCGCGGGCAACGGCGCTGCCGAGGCCGGCGGCGAGGGCAAGGGCGAGGACAAAGCGGAGGACTGCGTGCGCGACGCCCGGGGCCTTGGCCCGCGAACGGGCGGGCAGGGCGCCGGCAGGTGGCACTTCATGCGGATGCGTAGGCGACGAGGGGCGGTGACTTGTCGTGCCGCCGGTGGTGTCGTATACGCAACAGCGCGGCGCGCCGGCCGGATTTTCCTCCGGCGAGGGCGGCCGCGCTGATGTGCGCATCGTGCGATCTCAGCCCTGAGCCTGCACCTCGACCTGCGTCTCGACCTTCTGGCGCAGGCGGACGTGCAGTTCGCGCAGCTGCTTCTCGTCGACGGCCGAGGGCGCGTCGGTGAGCAGGCACTGGGCACGCTGCGTCTTCGGGAAGGCGATCACGTCGCGGATCGATTCGGCGCCGGTCATCATGGTGACGATGCGGTCGAGGCCGAAGGCGAGGCCGCCGTGCGGGGGGGCGCCGTACTTCAGCGCGTCGAGCAGGAAGCCGAACTTGGCCTGCTGCTCTTCCGGTCCGATGGCCAGTGCGGCGAAGACCTTTTCCTGCACGTCGGAGCGGTGGATACGCACCGAACCGCCGCCGAGTTCCCAGCCGTTCAGTGCCAGGTCGTAGGCCTTGGCCAGGCACTTGCCGGGATCGGTCGTCAGCAGATCCATGTGCTCGTCCTTCGGGCTGGTGAAGGGGTGGTGACAGGCCGTCCAGCGCTTGTTCTCGTCGTCGTATTCGAACATCGGGAAATCGACGACCCACAGCGGCGCCCACTTGGCACCGGTGACAAAGCCTTTCTCGTGGCCGATCTTGATGCGCAGTGCTCCGAGCGCGTCGTTCACGATCTTTGCCTTGTCGGCGCCGAAGAAGATCAGATCGCCGGACTGCGCGCCGGTGCGTTCGATGACGGTACGCAGCGAGGCTTCCGACAGGTTCTTGACGATCGGCGACTGCAGGCCGGTTTCGTTGATCTGGGTGACGTCATTGACCTTGATGTAGGCCAGGCCCTTGGCGCCGTAGATGCCGACGAACTGGGTGTAGGCGTCGATCTCGCCACGGGTCAGCGTGGCACCGCCCGGGATGCGCATGGCGGCGATGCGGCCGCCCTCGCTGTTGGCCACGCCGGCAAAGACCTTGAAGGCGACGTCCTTGAAGGCGTCGGTGACTTCGGTCAGCTCCAGCGTCACGCGCAGGTCCGGCTTGTCCGAGCCGAAGCGGTGCATGGCCTCGGCGTAGCTCATGCGTGGGAATTCCGGAAGGTCGACGTCGATCGCTTCCTTGAACACGGTGCGGATCAGCTTTTCCATCAGCGCCGTGATTTCCTGCTCGCTCATGAACGAGGTCTCGATATCGACCTGGGTGAATTCCGGCTGGCGGTCGGCGCGCAGGTCTTCGTCGCGGAAGCACTTGGTGATCTGGTAGTAGCGGTCGAAACCGGACACCATCAGCAGCTGCTTGAACAGCTGCGGCGACTGCGGCAGCGCGAAGAACTGGCCCGGATGCACGCGCGACGGGACGAGGTAGTCGCGGGCACCTTCCGGGGTGGACTTGGTCAGCATCGGCGTCTCGACGTCGATGAAGCCGTTGTCGTCGAGGAAGCGGCGGAAGGCACGGGCGACCTTGTAGCGCAGCATCAGGTTGTTCTGCATCTGCGGCCGGCGCAGGTCGATGACGCGGTGGGTGAGGCGTACGTTCTCGGACAGGTTCTCTTCGTCCAGCTGGAACGGGGGCGTCACCGACGGGTTCAACACCTCGATGGCGTGGCAGAGGATTTCGATCTCGCCCGAGGCGAGGTTGGCGTTGGTCGTGCCTTCCGGACGGGCGCGCACCTTGCCGGTGATCTTCAGGCAGAACTCGTTGCGTACGGATTCGGCGATGCCGAACATCTCGGCGCGGTCCGGATCGCACACCACCTGGGCGAGGCCCTCACGGTCGCGCAGGTCGATGAAGATGACGCCGCCGTGGTCGCGACGACGGTGCGCCCAGCCGCAGAGGGTGACCTCCTGGCCGATGAGTTTGGAGTTGAGCTGTCCGCAGTAGTGAGTACGCATGGTGGTTCCGGAGTTGGTGTTTTCGTTTGGTTCAGGCGGTGGTGGGCGCGGGCGGCGGCACGGCTGGCGCAGCGGCAGCGGCTTTGCCGGGCGGTGCGACGACGCCCATCGAGATGATGTACTTGAGTGCTTCGTCCACGCTCATGTCGAGTTCGATCACGTCCGCCTTCGGCATCATCAGGAAGAAGCCGGAGGTCGGGTTGGGGGTTGTCGGCACGTAGATGCTGACGAAATCGCCGTCGAGATGCCGGGCCGCATCGCCGCCGGGCTTGCCGGTGAGGAAGGCGATCGTCCACGCGCCCTGGCGCGGGTACTGCACCAGCAGCGCCTTGCGGAAGGCATTGCCGGATGGCGAGAAGAGCGTGTCGGAAACCTGTTTGACGCTCTTGTAGATCGAATTCACCACCGGGATGCGGGCGAGCAGGCGCTCCCACCAGACCACCAGGTGCTGGCCGATGAAGTTGGCGGCGAGCACGCCGGTGGCGAAGATGATGAGCAGCGTCAGCACGACGCCGGCGCCGGGCAGGTCGAAGCCCAGCCAGGTCCGGGGGTGCAGGGGTTCCGGCAGGAGATGCAGCGTCTGGTCGAGCGTGCCGACGATGAGCGACAGCACCCAGGCGGTGATCGCCAGCGGCACCCAGATCAGGAGGCCGGTGACGAAGTAGCGGCGAATCAGCTGGCCGCGCACGCACACGCTCCGGCGCCGCCCTGGCAGGGCGACGGGCTGTCGGCGGGCTTGGCCGCGGGTTTGCCGCTGCCGCCGCCCTTGAAGTCGGTGGCGTACCAGCCGCTGCCCTTCAACTGGAAACCGGCAGCGGAAAGCTGCTTGGCGTAGCTTTCGGCGCCGCATTCCGGGCAGGTCGTGAGCACCGGATCGGAGATTTTCTGCAGGTGATCCTTCTGGAAACCGCAACTATTGCAGCGATATTCGTAAATAGGCATGGGACGTCTCCAAAACGCGCGATTATACCCGAGCCGCCGTGTCGGAATCGGCTCTCCAGGTCGCCGATATGGGGGAAAAGGCGGTGTTTTTCAAGCGCCTGGGCGCGCTTCAGAAAAGGCCCAGCCAGCTGCGGTTCAGTTCTTCGCCCCAGAACAGGGAAATCAGTCCGGCGGCGGCGAGGTAGGGGCCGAAGGGCATCGGTATGTGCCGGCCGCGCCGGGCCAGCACGATGAGGCCGATGCCGACGACGGCGCCGACCAGCGAGGAGATGAGGATGGTCAGCGGCAGCGCCTGCCAGCCGAGCCAGGCCCCGATGGCGGCGAAGAGCTTGAAGTCGCCGAAGCCCATGCCTTCCTTGCCGGTGACCAGCCGGAAGGCCCAATACACCGACCACAGCGAGAGATAGCCGGCGGCGGCGCCGATCACCGCCGAGGACAGCGGTGCGTAGGTGCCGGCGAGATTGAGCAGGAGGCCGAGCCAGAGTAGCGGCAGCGTGATGCTGTCCGGCAGCAGCTGCGTGTCGATGTCGATGCCGGTAAGGGCGATCATCGCCCAGACGAAGACGATGGCGCCGACAGCGGCGAGGCCCGGGCCGAAGTGCCAGGCGGCGCCGGCGGAAAGCAGGCCGCTGACGAGTTCGACCAGCGGATAGCGCACGGAAATCGGTTTCTTGCAGGCAGCGCAGCGGCCGCGCAGGAAGAGCCAGCTTGCGACGGGAATGTTTTCGAGCGCGCCGATGGTGTGCCCGCAGTGCGGACAGCGCGAGCGCGGCGTCGCCAGCCCCAGGCGCCCGCCGGCGGGCGGCGTCTCGCCGCGCAGCTCGGCGCACTGCTGCGCCCAGTCCTGCTCCATCATCTTCGGCAGGCGGTGGATGACGACGTTGAGGAAACTGCCGACGAGCAGCCCGATCAGGCCGGCCGCCGCCGCGAAGGCAACCGGGTCGTGCAGCATGGCGATCATCCGACGACGGTGCCGAGCTTGAAGATCGGCAGGTACATGGCGATGACCAGGCCACCGATGAGGGTGCCGAGCACAGCCATGATGATCGGCTCCATCAGGCTGGACAGGGCCGCCACGGCGTCGTCGACCTCGGCTTCAAGGAAGCCGGCGACCTTTTCCAGCATCGAGTCGAGCGCCCCCGATTCCTCGCCGATGGCGACCATCTGGATGACCATGTTGTCGAACAGCTTGCTGTTCGAAATGGCGGTGGTGAGATTGACGCCGGTCGCGACCTCGCTCTGTATCTGGCGCGTGGCGACCTTGTAGACGTGGTTGCCGGCGGCGCCGCCGACCGAATCGAGCGATTCGACGAGTGGCACGCCGGCGGCGAACATCGTGGCCAGCGTGCGCGTCCAGCGTGCCACCGTCGACTTGCGGATGACGTCGCCGAACACCGGCAGGCGCAGCGAATAGCGGTCGCAGAGGGTGCGGAAGGTGTCGGAGCGTCGGTAGGCCTGCAGGACGGCGTAGATGAAAAGACCGATGGAGCCAAAGATCATCCACCAGTTGGCAACGAAGAAGTCGGACATGGCGATGACGATCACCGTCGGCGCCGGCAGGTCGGCGCCGAAGCTCCTGAAGACCTCCTTGAAGGCGGGAATGACGAAGATCATGATCACCGCCGTGATGACGAAGGCCATGACGACGATCGCCATCGGATAGAACAGGGCCGATTTGATCTTCGATTTCAGCGCCTGCATCTTTTCCTTGTAGGTCGCCAGCCGGTCGAGCAGCGTTTCCAGGATGCCGGCCTGCTCGCCAGCCGCGACCAGGTTGCAGTAGAGCGCGTCGAAGTGCAGCGAATGCTTGCGGAAAGCCTGCGACAGCGAGGAGCCGGTTTCCACGTCGCTCTTGATGTCGAGCAGCAGCTTGCCGACCGACGGATTCGAGTGGCCGCGCCCGACGATGTCAAAGGCCTGCAGCAGTGGCACGCCGGCTTTCATCATCGTCGCCAGCTGGCGGGTAAACAGCGTGATGTCCTTGTCGGTGATCTTGCGGCCGCTCTTGAAACGCTGCTTGCTGATCTTGGTGACGCGGATGCCCTGCCGCCGCAGCGTGGCCTGGATGATCGCCTCGCCGGGTGCGCGCATCTCGCCGCGCACTTCCTTGCCGTTCTGGTTGCGGCCTTCCCAGAGGTAGGTGTACTCCCTGACCAGGGTCGATTTCCTTGCCGGCTTCGTCGTGGTCATCGTTTCTTCCCCGGAGTGTTTCAGGCGTTCGTGGTGTTCAGCACTTCTTCAAGCGAAGTCGTGCCCTGCATGGCCTTGAGGAGGCCCGAACGGCGCAGGTCGCGCACGCCTTCCCGCTGCGCCTGTGCGGCGATGTCCAGTGCCGTGCCGCCAGCGAGGATGATGCGCTGGATTTCCTCGCTCACCGGCATCACCTGGTAGATGCCGACGCGACCCTTGTAGCCCGATCCCTTGCAGCGCTCGCAGCCGCCTGGGCCGTAAAGCGTCCAGCTGCCGTCGATGTCGGCCTCGGTGAAGCCGGCGTCGAGCAGCGCCTCGGTTGGCGTATGGAGGGGCACCTTGCAGGTGCACAGGCGGCGGGCCAGGCGCTGGGCGGTGATCAGCAGTACGCTGGAGGCGATGTTGAACAGCGGCACGCCCATGTTCATCAGGCGTGTGAGCGTCTGCGGCGCGTCGTTGGTGTGCAGCGTGGACATCACCAGGTGGCCGGTCTGCGCGGCCTTGACGGCGATTTCCGCCGTTTCGAGATCGCGGATCTCGCCGACCATGATGATGTCCGGATCCTGGCGCAGGAAGGATTTGAGCGCCGCAGCAAAAGTCAGGCCGGCACGGTCGTCGACGTTCACCTGATTGACGCCGGCCAGCGGAATTTCGGCCGGGTCTTCCGCCGTCGAGATGTTGATTCCCGGCTGGTTCAGGATGTTCAGGCAGGTGTAGAGCGAAACCGTCTTGCCCGAACCGGTCGGGCCGGTGACCAGCACCATGCCGTAAGGCCGGTTGATCGCATCGAGCAGGTGCGCCTTCTGGTCCGGGTCGTAGCCGAGCGCGTCGATGCCGAGCGTGGCGCTGGCCGGATCGAGGATGCGCAGCACGATCTTCTCGCCGTACAGCGTCGGCAGCGTGCTGACGCGGAAATCGATGGTGCGGTTCTTCGACAGCACCAGCTTCATCCGGCCGTCCTGCGGTACGCGCTTTTCGGCGATGTTGAGACGCGAGATAACCTTGATGCGCGAGGCGAGCTTATCCTTGATCGCCAGCGGCGGTGTCGCCACCTCGCGCAACACGCCATCGACCCGGAAGCGGATGCGGTAGAACTTCTCGTAGGGTTCGAAGTGGATGTCGGAGGCGCCGTCGCCGATGGCGTCGAGCAGCACTTTCTGGATGAAACGGACGACCGGGGCATCGTCCACCTCGGCGAGGGCGGCTTCGTCGAGGGCCGGCGTGTCGTCCTCGCCGGAGAGTTCGAGGTCGATCTCTTCGCTGGCGAGCTGTCTCAAGGTCTCCTCGCCCGATTCGACGAGCCGGGCGACGATCGGCAGCAGCCGGTTTTCCTCGACGACGACCGGATCGACGATCAGGTTGGTCTGGAAGCGGATCTCGTCGAGCGCCCGCAGGTTGGTCGGATCGGCGGTGGCGATGGCCAGCCGGTTGCCGCGCTTGTAGAGCGGAACGATTTTGTGGGTGCCGATCAGCTTGCGGTCGACGGCGCCGTCCGGGATGTGTGCGTCGTCGAAGGCCGAGAGGTCGAAAAGCGGGTAGCCGAAAGTTTCGGCGGCGAAGGTGGCGACTTCGAGTGCGCTCATCTTCTGCGACTCGACGATCTGCCCGATCAGCGAGGTGCCGCTTGCCGCCGCCTGTGCGAGCAGTGCCTCGGCTTCTGCCTCATTCAGCCGCCCGGCCTGGACGAGTGCGCGGGCGAGGCCGCTGAGGGACGCCTGCTG
>JAVFAT010000017.1:0-15801 GCA_034002385.1 Azospira sp.
ACCAGGAGAAATTGGCCTTGGCCGCCTCCAGGTTGGCGGCGGTCAGATCGGCGACTGTGAAGTCGGCGCGGAAGATCCGCGCAAATTCGAGATCCGCGCCGACCAGCCTGGCGCAGCGGAAGGTCGCGGTCGGCGCCGTGGCCTTGCCGAGCTTGGCGCCGGTGAGGTCGGCGCCGTCGAAATTGGCGCCGGCGAGCATGGCTCCGCGCAGGTCAACGCGGGCCATCTTCGCGCCGCTGAAATCGGCGCCGGCGAGGTTCTTGCCGGCCAGGTTGGCGTGACGCAGGTCGGCGCCGGCGCAGCGCGTATGCGGCCATATGCCGCAGCCGCCGATCACCGGCGGATCGTTGGCCTCGGCGGCTGACGCTGCAAACGGCATCGCCAGCAGGAGAAACATCAGGGTACGCAGCATCGTTTCTGCTCCGATGGATGAGGATGCTCCCTCCCGGCGCGGCCGGCGACCGTGCCCGGCCGGCCGCGCCCCCGTGCGGGCGACCCGTCGGCCGGAACGCACCGGCCGACGGCGGGGAGGGAGGTTTTCGCGGCGCCCGCTTACTTCGCCTGCGCCACCACCTTCGGCAGCTTGAACACCCACATCGAGCCGCCCTGCGTCACCTGCTTGGTCAGCTCGGCCATATCGCCGCCCCACAGCGGCACGGCGCCGCCGTAGCCGGACTGGATGCCGACGTACTGCTCGCCGTCCATCTCCCAGGTGATGGGCACGGAGACGACGCCGGAGCCGGTCTGGAACTTCCACAGCTCCTTGCCGTTACGCTTGTCGAAAGCCTTCACGTAGCCGTCCGAGGTGCCGGTGAACAACAGGCCGCCGGCGGTGGCCAGCGTGCCCGCCCAGAGCGGGAACTTCTCCTTGTGCTCCCAGGCGATCTTGCCGGTCTTCGGATCGATGGCGCGCAGCGTGCCGACGTGGTCGTCGAACAGGCGCTTGATGCGGAAGCCCTGGCCGAGGTAGGCGGAGCCGGCCTTGTAGGTCAGCTTCTCGGTCCAGTAGTCCATCGCCCAGTGGTTGGCCGGGATGTAGAACAGCTCGGTCTGCGGGCTGTAGCTCATCGGCATCCAGTTGGTGCCGCCGAGGAAGGGCGGCGAGACGAAGATCGACTCGCCCTTGTCGGCGCCCTCCTTCGGCTTCGGCGGGTGCTGGCCATCGACGATGTTCGGCTTGCCCGTCTTCAGGTCCCAGCTCTTCGCCCAGGTGATGCCCTCGACGAACGGCCAGGCGCCGAGCAGCGAGGTCGGCTTGTTCGGGTAGCCGGCGCCGGTGGCCAGCTTCTCGCGGTCGGTGACGAAGAAGTAGCCGTTGCGGTCGGCGTGCGCTGAGGCCTTGACCAGCTTGCCGCTCTTCGGATCCTTGTATTCGAAGAGCACCACCGAGTTGTTGCCGGAGAAGTCCCAGGCGTCGTTCGGCGTGTGCTGGAAGAAGCCCTTCAGTTCGCCGCTGGCGGTATCGACATAGGCCTGGCCGGAGGTGAACAGGCTGTCCCAGTTGCGCGGATCGTCGCCTTCCTTGGTCCGGTGCCAGGTGTTCCACGGCGCCGGGTTGCCGGTGCCGATGACCACCATGTTCTTCTCGACGTCGAAGCTCGCCGTCTGCCAAGGCGCGCCGCCGCCGTGATGCCAGGCCTCGACCAGCTTGCCGTCCTTGTCGCGCGGCCACGACGGCGCCTTGGCGTCGCCGGTGGTCGTCGAATCCTTGCCGTTCAGGCGGCCCATGTGGCCCTCGACCATCGGCCGCGCCCAGACCTCCTCGCCGGTGTCCGGATCGCGCGCGAACAGCCAGCCGACGACGCCGAACTCGTCGCCCGACGAGCCATGCACCAGCAGCACCTTGCCGCTCTTCTGATCCTTCACGACGAAGGGTGCGCCGGTCATCGTGTAGCCGACCTTGTGGTCGCCGAACTTCTTGCGCCAGACGACCTTGCCGGTGTCCTTGTTGAGCGCGACGACGGCCGCGTCCAGCGTGCCGAAGAAGATCTTGTCGCCGTAGATGGCGGCGCCGCGGTTGACCACGTCGCAGCACGGGCGGATATCGTCCGGCAGCCGCGCCTCGTATTCCCAGAGGCGCTTGCCGCTGCGCGCGTCGATGGCGAAGACGCGCGAGTACGAGGCAGTGACGTAGATCACGCCGTCGTGCACCAGCGCCTGCGCCTCCTGGCCGCGCTGCTTCTCGCCGCCGAAGGAAAAGCTCCACGCCGGCACCAGATGCTCGACGTTCTTGATGTCGATCTTGGCCAGCGGGCTGAAGCGCTGCGCCTTCAGGCCGAGGCCGTAGCTGAGCACGTCGCCGGTGCTCTTGTCGTCGTTGAGGATGTCTTCCCAGCTCACCGTCTTGCCCGCCATCGCCGGCGTGCTGAAGGTGGCCGCAAGCAGCGCGGCGAGGAAGATCTGGCGTGGGGTCTGCCGGGAACCGAACCGGGTTGCTTCCATGGTTTTCTTGTCTCCTGAGTGATGTGGTGTTTTGCTTCCCGATGCATCGGGCCTCCCTGTCCAGTTCGACAGGTGGGTCGAGTATCGGGGCGGCACTGCGTACAGGTCTCGGGAGTCACTCATCGAAGAATCAGGAAAACTTCCCGGCGGGCAGGTACGAAACCTGCTGGGAAACGCGCATCACCCGGTGGATGCCTTCATGGATTTACGCAAACAACTGCTGCACACCCTCGGTGCCCTGCTCACCGTGCTGATGGTGGTGGCCACAGCCATCCACCTGCATTCACTGCGTCAGGATGTCGCTACCGAAATCGATGCGTCGGCGCGACTCGCTCGGGCGCTCTTTGTCGCCGCCCGCATCAACCCGGCGCTACCGGTCGAGGAGGCTGCCGCGCAGTTGCGCGCCATCACCAATGACGGCGCGCTGCGCCACCTGACGATCTCGCTCGGAGGTGTCGACACGCCACAGCCGCACATCGGCCCCTTTGCCCGCCTGTTCGGCGCAGACACGACCGGGTACGCCAGCGAAAGTCTGCGCATCGGTAACCTCGAACTGCGCATCACCCCCAACCCGGCTTCCGAGATCGACGAGCGTTTCGGCGACATTGTTCGACTATTGATCACCCTTCTGCTCTTTTCTGGAGCAACACTGCTTGTCGCCTGGTGGTCAGCACATCGCGCACTGAGTCCGGTGCGCGAGCTGGAGGCCGGACTCGAACGGCTGGCTCGCGGCGAACCGGCGGCCGGACTCCCGGCGTTCCGGCTGCGCGAGTTCGATCGCATCGCCGGCGCCATCGAAACGCTGGCCGCTGCGCTCCGGGAATCGCGCGCCGCGCAGCGGACGCTATCCCGCCGGCTGATCAGCGTCCAGGAAGACGAGCGCCGCACGCTGGCAAGGGAATTGCACGACGAGATGGGGCAAACGCTGACCGCGATCAACGCCACTGCGGCACACCTTGAACGCCGCGCCGGCATGGTCGCCGCCACCGAAATCATCGAATGCGCCGGAGAACTGCGCCGGGACATCCGCACTTGCGGGCGACAACTGCGCGGCATTCTGAAATCACTGCGCCCGCACGGCCTGGATGCCGGCAGCCTCGGAGGCACGCTGCGTGAGCTGGTCAACGGCTGGCGGGCGCGCGCCACCGGCATCGCCTTCCATCTCGAACTGCCGACGCCATTGCCGCAACTCGACGACGAAGTGGCGCTGACCCTCTACCGGGTTGTTCAGGAAGGATTGACCAACGTTGTCCGGCACAGCGGCGCGCGCTGCTGCGACCTGCGCCTGACGACGAATGGCAGCACCATCCGTGTCGAGATCGAGGACGACGGCTGTGGCCTGCTTTCGGGGAGCGCAGCCGGCGGCGGCCTGGGCGGCATGGCCGAACGGCTGGGCATGGTCGGCGGGCGCCTCGAATTCACGCCCGGCACGAACGGTGGCCTGCGCCTCACGGCAACGCTGCCGATACGAAACGAGGAGGAAACCGAAGGATGATCCGCATCGCCCTGATCGACGACCACGCCGTGGTTCGCACCGGCTACCGCCGCCTGCTCGATGCCGAGGACGATTTCGAGGTGGTCGGCGAAGCAGCCAGCGCCACCGAGGCCAATGCGCTGGTGCTGCGCACGCGTCCCGAGGTCGCGCTCCTCGACCTGAGCCTCAAGGGCAGCAGCGGCATCGAGGCGATGCGCGGCATGTTGGCACGGCAGCCGGGACTCGCAGTCCTCGTGTTGTCGATGCACGACGGAGCCGGCCACGCCACGCAAGCACTGAAATGCGGCGCGCGCGGCTACCTAACGAAATACTGCGAGCCGGAAGAAGTGATCGACGGCATCCGCCGCGTCGCCGCCGGCCGCCGCGTCTTCTCGCCGGAAATCGTCGAGGTGCTGGCCGGCGAGGCACTCGGGAGCGACGGCCCGCTGACGCAACTGACACCACGCGAATTCGAGGTGCTGCGGATGCTCGCGCACGGCGAATCGGCGAGCGGTATTGCCAGCGCGATGTGCCTCAGTCCGAAGACCATCCTCAACTACCTCTCGCTGATCCGCCAGAAGCTCGATACCGACAGCGACTTCAAGCTGCTCCACCTCGCCGCCCGGCACGGACTGGTCGACCTGCGCCTCGACACCGGCCTCTGAATCCCTGGCCCAGACCCCACGCTTCAACCCCACCGGAGACTTTGCAATGCACAGAAAGATGAAATCCGCCCTCGCCGTTCTGGCCCTTCTCGCCGCCAGCACGCTCGCCGCCGCCGAGCGCGCCACCCCACGCGAGGCGCGCGCCTTCTTCGACCAGGCCGTCAAATATCTGCAGGAAAACGGCCCGGAGAAAGCCTGGTCCGCGTTCAACGACCGCCACGGCCCGTTCGTGAAGAAGGATCTCTACGTCTACGTGATCGACCGCCAGGGCGTCTATGTTGCCAACGGTGCGGCACCGGACAGCCTGATCGGCCTGAAGGTGCTCGACACCGTCGACGCGGCCGGCAACCCGCTGTTCCGGCAGATGATCGCCGTCACCGAAAAGCAGGACGAGGCGCGCATTCGCTACGTCTGGCTGAACCGCAGGACCAACCACGTCGAGCCGAAGTTCGCCTGGCTGCGGAAGAGCGGCGAACATATCCTCGGCGTCGGCTACTATGCGCCGCGTGCCACAGCCGACGACGCGCGCAGACTGCTCGACGACGCGGCCGCGCTGGTCGGCCGCGACGGCCTGGCCAAGGCGCTCGTGGCCTTCAACGACGCCCGCGGCAGCTTCGTCCGCGACGATCTCTACGTCTTCGCCATCAACCTCGACACCGGCAAGTTTGAGGCGCACGGCATGAACCCGAAATGGACCGGCACTGACGCCAGCGAACTGCGCGATGTCGAAGGCCGCGCGCTGGTACAGGAGATGATCACGCAGGTGAAAGCCAAAGGCGAAGGGCGCGTCGACTACGTCTGGCGAAACCCGGTGACGAATGCCGTGGAGAAGAAGCGCAGCTTCGTGCGGCGGGCAAACGGCAGCCTGATCGGCGTCGGCTTCTACAGCGAATGAGCCACCGGCCCGGCGGAGCGCGGGCTACCGCCCCTGCCCCTCCGCCAGCTTGCGGTAAAGCGTCGTGCGCGTAATGCCGAGTTCGCGTGCGGCGGCGGAAATGTTGCCGCCGTGGCGCTCGACGGTTTCCCGGACGAAACGGATTTGCGCCGCACGCAGGCCGGATTCGGCCTGCACGGCGCCCCCGGCATCGAGAATCTCCTGCGGCAGGAACTCTGGCGTCAGCAGGCGCTCATCGCCGAGCAGCGCCACGGTCAGTCGCAGCACGTTGCGCAACTGACGCAGATTGCCCGGCCACGGATGGCGGCGCAGCAGCTCGAATGCCGCTGGCGCTACACTAGGCTCACAGCCCGGCGCCTC
Source organism: Azospira sp. (assembly GCA_034002385.1). Taxonomy (GTDB): domain Bacteria; phylum Pseudomonadota; class Gammaproteobacteria; order Burkholderiales; family Rhodocyclaceae; genus Proximibacter. The sequence continues at coordinate 5,837 of JAVFAT010000017.1, forward strand.
TTCGGCGAGGATACGGCGGACGACACGCTCGAAATCCTGGCGCTCCCTGAGTGGCGGCAACGAAACAGTCATGCCCGACAGGCGGAAGAACAGGTCGGCGCGGAATGCCCCCTGTTGGACCAGCGCATGCAGAAAATGATGACTGGCACAGACCAGCGCAAAGTCCACCGCCTCGTCATCGCCGCCACCGAGCGGAGCCACGCGGCGGGTTTCCAGCACATGCAGCAACACCGCCTGCAACGAAAGCGGCATGTCGCCAATCTCGTCGAGGAACAGCGTGCCGCCGTCGGCCTCGCGTATCCTGCCGCGCGCACCGCTGCGCCGAGCACCGGTGAAGGCACCTTCGACATAGCCGAACAGTTCGGCCTCGATCAGCGTCGCCGGAATCGCCGCGCAGTTTACGGCGACGAACGGACCGTCGCGGCGCGCGCTGCTTCGATGAAACGCCTGCGCGAACCACTCCTTGCCGCTGCCGGTTTCGCCCTGGATGAGCAGAGGAATGTCGGAGCCGGCGATGCGCAGGGCGCGGCGCACGGCCTCAGCCATGCGCGGATCGCCACCATCCAGTTCGTGCAGGCCGCCGGCAGGGCCGGTCGCCGCAGGGGAATGCCCGGAACGACGCCGAACAGGGCCGGATCGCCGTGCTCCCGTTTCCGCTCCAGCCGCAACCGGCGAGGCAGCGACGGGAAAAAGGCGAAAATTGTTCCGCAAGCTGGTGCGCACGAACAGTTCACCACCGCGTTGCAGATGCGCCACCATCGGTTCCTCGCCGTAGCGGCAGGCGTGTTCGAGCAGCACCAGCCATGAGGAGGCGAACAGCTCGGCGAAATCCGTGCCGACCGGCAACCAGCCGACAGGCCGACCGAACAGGCGCGACAAGCGGCGGTTTCCGGCAAGACAGCGGCCGCCCTCGTCGAGTGCCAACAGGCCGTCCAGATGCGAACCGAGACCTTCTTTGCTGGCGTGCAAGCGCAGCACGACGGCAGCTTCAGGCAGGGTTTCGATCAGCCTGTTCTCGATGATTCCAGCATTCATCTCGACCAGTGCCGCGCCGTGCACCTGCGCCACGCGCGCATCACCCGAGATGTCGAGTACGCCGATCACGCCGCCGCCGGGCGCAAGGATGGGCGCCGAGATGCAAGCCAGCGAGCGGTTGCGGTCGAGGAAATGCTCGCCGCCGATAATGGCGACGGTATGCCGTTCAACCAGTGCGGTGCCGATGGCGTTGGTGCCCATATCAGCCTCCGACCAGACTGCGCCCGGTTGCAGGTGGCAGCGCGCGGCGCGCGCCATGAAGCCAGGATCACCGACCGATCGCAGGATCATGCCGGCGCTGTCGGCAAGCAGCACCATCGACGAAGAGCGCGCCAGATGCTGGTACAGCCCTTCGAGCATCGGCTGCGCGTAGGCGACCAACCGGGCGTTCGCCTCCAGCCGCTCGGCCAGCAGCGACGACGGACACGACGGATCGGGCAGAGGTTGCGCGACATCGAGACCGCTCTCCCGGCAGCGCCGCCACGAGCGCGCGACGATCTCTCCGGCATGACCGGTAGATGAGTCGTTCGGTTTCCTATCGTCATTCATGAGCCTCGACCACGCACGTTCCATGCCCGTGAAAACCATCGGCCCGGCAGGCCTGCAGGCGACGGAACCGCTCCATCGTGGAACAAGTGTTGCGCAATTGATCAGGAACAAATCGGCGCAGGCCGCCCGGCAGCCATCGACGGCTGGCCGCGCAGAGCTTGTGCGGCAAGACTTCACCCGTTTCCGGTCGTTATCTGGCACAAGCCGTGCCTCCGTACCCTGCGGGCAGGGCGGACGCTGCGTTCGACCCGGCTTCCACTCAACGTTCAGAGTCACGAGGAGACGACATGCTTTACGCATTCCCCGGCGCCGCCGGCGCCAAGATCGCCTACAAGGCCAAATACGACAACTTCATCGGCGGCAAGTGGGTACCGCCGGTCAAGGGTGAATATTTCAGCGTGCTGACGCCGGTCACCGGCAAGCAGTACACGATGGCAGCCCGCTCCACCGCGGAAGACGTCGAGCTGGCGCTCGACGCCGCCCACGCCGCCGCCGACGCCTGGGGCCGAACGGCGCCTGGCGAGCGCGCCAACATTCTCCTGAAAATCGCCGACCGCATCGAGCAGCACCTGGAGACGCTGGCCTACGCCGAGACGGTGGACAATGGCAAACCGATCCGCGAAACGCTGGCCGCCGACGTGCCGCTGTCCGCCGACCACTTCCGCTATTTCGCCGGCTGCCTGCGCGCGCAGGAAGGCGGCATCTCGCAGATAGACGAGAATACCGTCGCTTACCATTTTCACGAACCGCTCGGTGTCATCGGCCAGATCATCCCGTGGAATTTCCCGTTGCTGATGGCCGCCTGGAAGCTTGCACCAGCACTCGGCGCCGGCAACTGCGTGGTACTGAAGCCCGCCGAATCAACACCGATCTCGATCCTGATCTTCGCTGAACTGATTGCCGATCTGTTGCCACCGGGCGTGCTCAATATCGTAAACGGCTTCGGCCGCGAGGCCGGTATGCCCCTCGCCACCAGCAAGCGCATTGCCAAGGTGGCCTTCACCGGGTCCACCTCCACCGGCCGCGTCATCGCCCAGGCCGCCGCCAACAACCTGATTCCGGCCACGCTCGAACTCGGCGGCAAGTCGCCAAACATCTTCTTCGAGGACGTGATGGCGAAGGACGACGGTTTCCTCGACAAGGCCGTCGAAGGTCTGGTGCTCTTCGCCTTCAACCAGGGCGAGGTGTGCACCTGCCCAAGCCGCGCGCTGATCCAGGAATCGATCTACGATGAATTCATCGAACGCTGCCTCAAGCGCGTCGCCGCCATCAAGCAGGGCAACCCGCTCGACACCGAAACGATGATCGGCGCGCAGGCGTCGATGGAGCAGGTCACCAAGATTTCCTCCTACCTCGAACTGGGCCGGCAGGAAGGCGCCAAGGTGCTGATCGGCGGCGAACGCGCAAAACTTGGCAGCGAACTGGCCGAGGGCTATTACATCCAGCCGACCCTGTTCAAGGGCCACAACCGGATGCGCATCTTCCAGGAGGAAATTTTCGGCCCGGTGCTGGCCGTGACCACCTTCAAGGACGAGGCCGAAGCCCTCGCCATCGCCAACGACACGCTCTACGGCCTGGGCGCCGGCGTCTGGAGCCGTAACGGCAACGCCGCCTACCGCATGGGCAGAGCGATCAAGGCCGGCCGGGTGTGGACGAACTGCTACCACCTCTACCCGGCGCACGCCGCATTCGGCGGCTACAAGGAATCCGGCATCGGCCGCGAGACGCACCGGATGATGCTCGACCACTATCAGCAGACGAAAAACCTGCTGGTCAGCTACAGCGAGCAGAAACTGGGCTTCTTCTGACGCGGACAGTGAAACGGGCGGCCCTGCGGGGTGCGCCGTAAGCGTTCCGCTTCGCGTGTAGCACCGGCCACCCCGGAGCGGAGCGGTCGCCTTCTCCTCCCTTGCTTGTTGCGAGCAGGTTCGGGGGCGAAAAGCTTGCTTTTCGCCCCCGTTTTTTCGGGAAACGAACATGGTTGAAAAGGTCGTTGCTACCCCCACCGCTCTGGCGTTGATTGAGCGCCTGAAGGAAAAACACGGGCCGCTCTTCTTCCACCAGTCCGGCGGCTGCTGCGACAACAGCGCTGCCAACTGCTACCTGCCCGGCGAACTGACAATAGGGCCGAATGACGAGTATCTCGGCGAGATCGGCGGTTGCCCGTTCTACATCGGCAAAGCACAGTACCAATACTGGAAGCACACGCAGCTCATCATCGACATCATCGACGGCCACGGCGGCACCTTCTCGCTCGAAGGGCCGGAAGGCAAAGCCTTCCACACCCGTTCACGGCTATTTACGGACGCCGAGTTGATCGAACTCGGTTTTTTTGACGTGCCTCCGGCACTCCCCTGAAGAAAGGACATCCCATGCAGCGCCAGAAATCCCCCCTTCGCCCCCTCGCCCTCATCGCTGGCACCGCCGTTATCGTCGGCGCCGCGCTGCCGGCGCAGGCATCCGAGGCTCTCGCCAAGAAAGCCCGCTGCATTGCCTGCCATGCTGTGGAGAAGAAAATGGTCGGCCCCGCGTACCGCGACGTCGCTGCCAAATATCGCAACGATCCATCGGCGCCGGCCCGGCTCGCCGAAAAGGTTCGGCACGGCGGTAGCGGCGTCTGGGGTCAGATTCCGATGGCGCCGAACCCGGTCGAACGGATCAGCGACGCCGATCTGGCAGCGGTGATCGACTGGGTGTTGCAGCAGTGAAATGAAGATCGCCGGCCGGATTCCCCAGCCGGCGATCTTGCCCTGCCAGATGCTCAATTATGGAGCAGATGTTCAGTTTCTGGACACAAAGCGGGGCAACATCCGCGCCAGCGTGCCGTCGCGGCGTAGCGCGTGACGAACGGCGGCGGCGGCGTGCAACGCGACGAGCACCACCAACGCCCAGGCGGCAAAGAAATGGACACGCTTGAAGAGCGCATTCATTGCTTCATCGGGCACAACGATACGCGGCAATTCGACGCCGAAGAACCTCATCGCATACGGTGTGAACGCCGAGGCCAGATATCCTGCCGCCGGTAGCGCCAGCAGCAGAACGTAGAGCAGGCCGTGCGCAACGGCGGCCAGCCGCGCCTCGTAGCCGGCGGCGAGCGGTGCCGGCGGCGGCATCAGGCGGCGAACGAGCAAGCGCAGCACCACCAGGCCGAACACCAGCAGCCCGAGCGATTTGTGCAGCGCATAGGCAGCGCTGCGTTCAGCACCCTTGGGCAGATCGACCATGCTCCAGCCGAGCCACAGCAACCACAACACCAGCGCGGCCTGCACCCAATGCAGCAGCATCGCCGGCCAGGCGTAGCGCTCCCCGCATGCTCCGGCGCTCATCGGATGCTGACGCCCCAGGGCATCTCGCCGACCTCGATCTCGGCGAGCGTCTTCAGGCTGCCGGTGTCGATCACCGAAACGCTGTTCGAGCGGCCGTTAGCGACGTAGAGCTTGCCGCCGTCCGGCGTCAGCGCCATATTCCACGGCCGCTTGCCGACGGCAACGCTGCCAACGACGGCGTTCTTCACTGTGTCGATAACCATCACCGTGCCATCGCGGCCGTTCGAGACGAAGACGCGGCGGCCATCCGGGTGCACAACGACGCCGTTCGGGAACTGCCCCGCGGGAATTACGGCAAGTACCTTGCGCTCGGCGACGTCGATCGCGTAAACCTTGCCCGCAATCTCGCAGGCGACGTAGGCGCGCCGACCGTCGGGCGTAAACACGATGCCGCGCGGTCGCTTGCCGACGGCGATGCTGGCCACCTGCCGGCGCAGCGCCACGTCGACCACGTCCACCTGCTCGGCATCCTCGGCACTGACATAGAGCCAGCGACCGTCGGGCGAGAACACCGCGTGCTCCGGGTTCTTCCCTTCGACGCGGATACGCGCCAGCTCGCGCACGCTCGTCGTATCGAAGAGGACAACGCTGTTATCGGCCTCCACCGCCGCCGCCAACAGGCGGCCATCGGCGGAAACGCCGATGCCCTCCGGCGACTTGCCGAGCGGTGCGCTCCTGATGAGACGGCGCGCCTCCGGGTCGACGACGAGCAAAAGACCGCCCTCAGCCTCGGTCAGATAGAGCAGGCGGCCGTCGGTAGCATTGCCGCGCGGCCGCTTGCCGACGGCAAACTCGCCGATTCGGCGGTCAGTGGCGACGTCGATGATGCTGACGCTGCCCGATTTCTCGTTAGGTACATAGGCGTGCGGCCCGGCCGCCTGGGAAGACAACGCGAAGGCCGCGAGCAAAAGCACGCCGAGACGCTTCAGGTGAAAGTAGCGCATGGAAAACTTCCTCAGACAGGTTGGTGGGTGATGCCATAACGCTTGAAGAGGGCGGCAACAGTACCGTCCTTCTTCAACCCGGCGATAACTTCGACGAGTGCTGCGGCCAGCGCCGGTCGCTCGACCTTAACGGCCAACCCGAGCGGCCAGCCATCGATTTTCAATTCGGCGAAACGCGCAGCATCAACGGCCAGGCGGAAGTCGCCGGCAAGCGCCGCTTCCAGCTCGCTGCGAGGCGCCAGCACCGCCGCCACGGCGCCGGATCGGAGTCCGGCGGCGGCTTCACCAACCGAGCGGTAATGCACGATATTCTCATGCAGCCGCCCGTTCAGCGCGCCGAGCAGGAAGGCATCGGCCAGTGTTTCCGTCTCGACGCCGATCTTCTCGCGCGTGAACACCTCCAACGCCACTGCCGCCGAACCGGCGAGCGGCGCCGGAATACGCTCCGGGTTGCGTGCCAGCGCCAGCGACTCACGATGGTACGGGGCGAGGATTCTCACCTTGTCATTAGCGCGTGCGAGGTACTCGTCGACCGGCACATGCATCATCACGTCCGCCGGCTGCGTACCCAGGTAGTGCCCCTTCCAGACCATGTTGCGCAGATCGTCGTTCATATCCTCGTCGGCGTTGAAGCCGACGATCTCGGGCGCAAGGCCAAGCCGCTCGGCGATGGCACGTCCAAGGTCGACATCGATGCCCTTGCCGCCGTCGGCCCAAGGGGAAAAGTCGTTGTAGACAGCAATACGCAGCCGACCGCGCTGGCGGATCGCCTCCAGATCGTCATCGGTGGCGCCGACCGGCAACGCCCAGTACAGCGGCAGGGCGGCCAGCACACGCAGGCAGGAACGGCGCTCACTCTTCATGAACCGTCTCCAGCCAGGCGCGGATCGACCACATTGCTTCCTGGCTCAACGTTCCCTCGAAAGGCGGCATATACACCTTACCGTCGCGCACCGCGCCCTTGCGGACGCGCTGCATGAAAATCTCGTCCCCCTCGTCGGCCTCCGGCAGGAAGCGCAGATCGGGAGCAATGCCGCCGGAGATGCCGCCAAGACCGTGGCAGCGCGCACAGTTCTGGTTATACGCCGAGTCGCCGATCTCGATAGCGCGCACGTTCTTGCGATACGGGTTGGCGGCACGCCAGTCGGCACCCAGATCGTCCAGCCCGCTGGTATCGACCGCCTGCGGCACGACGTCGCCGTGCGCCAGCGCCTGGCCGGCAACGAGTCCGAGAATCAGCGCGGTGACGAAGCTGCGGAAGGTTCGGTTCGAATGTTTCACATTGGCTCCTTTGGTGATAGCGGACGCTACGGCCCGATGGAGCGCATTTCAGCAAGGCGTGTGCCAATTGCCGAAAATACCGGGAAAACCCTGTTTTTTAGTAAATCCGCTGGAATCCATCACCAATTGCTTATGGCACGTCTATTGCATAAAGAGTCCTGTACTGCTCAATTGATTGCTTACAAAATGGGCAGGTGCTACGTTACGGAGCACAATTAAAAAATGTCGGGGGCAAGGGGAGACAATGGAATCAACACCGATTGCGGCGGAGCGACACGACCGCCAATTGGCGCAGGCGCGCCGGATTTTCTTCGGCCTGGGCGACCACCCGGAAGAACTGGTCAATCCGCTCGTACTGCGTTCGTGGGAACGCTGTCAGCGTTTCGGACTGAATGAATCCGACGGCAGCGGCATCAGCGATCCACTGGATCGAGCGACGCTGCACACCGAACAGGAGCGCAACCATCAACTGCTGCGCCAGAGCCGGCCGATCATGGAACAGCTCCACGAGCAGATCCGCGACTCGGGCAGCATGGCCCTCCTCTCCGACCAGAACGGTCTGATCCTTGAATCGGTCGGCGACGCAGATTTCGTTAGCCGCGCCGACCGCGTCATGCTGATGCCCGGCACCTCCTGGGACGAAAACCTGCGGGGTACCAACGCCATCGGCACGACCATCGCCGAAGAAGCACCGACGGCCATTCTCGGCAGCGAACACTTCCTTGAGAACAACAGTTTCCTGAGCTGCTGCGCCGCGCCGATCTTCGGTGCCGATGGGCGACTGCTCGGCGTACTTGACATCTCAAGCGACTACCGCAACCACCAGCAGCACACGATGGGCCTCGTGCGCTTCTCCTCGCAACTCATCGAAAAGCGCCTATTCGAAGCGCAGCACGGGCGCAACATCCTCGTCTGCTTCCACTCGCGCATCGACTACCTCGGCAGCCCCGGCGAAGGCATGGCCGCCGTCTCGCCAGAAGGCCGGGTTCTGGGAATCAACCAGATCGGCCTGCACCTGCTCGGACTGCGCCGGGCAGACGTCATCAACCGCGACTTCTCGATGGTATTCGAGATGACGCTGGCCAGCGTTATCGACCGCTTGCGCCGCGATCCGCAGTCGATCTGCGAGATTCCAGCCGGCCGCGACCGTGTCTTCTACGTCCGCCTGCGCAGCCAGGCGCCGCTGCCGCGCCCGCTCGGGTGTACCGTGGACGATCTGCCGACAGCGGCGCCTGCACGCCGTGAACCGGCCCGCACGCCGGCGCTGACACTAGATACGCTGAACAGCGGCGACACCCGCTTGCAGGCGGCCATCGAGCGTTCACGGCGTGTGCTCGGCCGCGACATCCCGATCCTCATCCAGGGCGAATCGGGCGTCGGCAAGGAGGTTTTCGCCAAAGCCTTCCACAACAGCGGCCCACGCCGCAACGGCCCCTTCGTTGCGCTCAACTGCGCGGCGATCCCGGAGAACCTGATCGAGTCCGAGCTGTTCGGCTACCAAGGCGGCGCCTTTACCGGCGCGCGCAAGGAAGGAGCACCGGGAAAGATCCAGCAGGCACACGGCGGCACGCTGTTCCTCGACGAAATCGGCGACATGCCGCTGCATTTGCAGGCCCGCTTGCTGCGCGTCTTGCAAGAGCGCAGCGTGACGCCGCTCGGTAGTTGCAAGGCGATCCAAGTCGATATCTCACTGCTCTGCGCAACGCACCGCAAGCTGCGCGAAGAAGTGGCGCGCGGCGCTTTCCGCGAAGACCTTTACTACCGGCTGAACGGCCTTTCGGTGACGCTGCCGGCGCTACGCGAACGCGACGACATCCGTGCGCTGGCGCAGCGTCTGGCCGGGCAGGAAGCAGCGGGGCGACCGCCGGTCACCTTCTCCGAACAAGCGCTGGCGGCCATCGAAGGCTATGCCTGGCCGGGGAACATCCGCCAGTTGCATAACGTGATCCGCGTCGCCATCGCCCTGCTCGACGAGGGCGAATCGCTGATCGCCGAACATCATTTGCCGGAAGAGCTTTTCGACCCGCCCGGTGAGGTATCTCCACCTTCCCAAGGAGTCCAGCCCGCCGAACATGCACCGCCCGTTGGGGTCAGTCTCGATGAAATCGGCCGTCTGGCAGCGCTGCGCGCGATGGAAAGCGCCGGCGGCAACGTGTCGGCTGCCGCCCGCCAACTCGGCATCAGCCGCAACACGCTCTACCGCAAACTCGGCCGGCTGTAGGCCATGACGGGCCTTGCGAAAGCACGCGGCCCGTTTCACCTCACCCGCAGCGCCGCCGGAACACCCAGCGCAGGTCGTCCGATGCCGCCGGGTCGAAGGTGTAGTCCTCGGCGTCGAAGCCCTTCAGCGCCTCGACGTCGGCGGTCGCGCGTTCCGCCGCGTAGCGCGCCATCAGCCCGCGCGCGCGTTTGGCGAAGAAGCTGACAACCTTGTAACGGCCGCCTTTCCAGTCCTCGAACACCGGCTGGATCAGCGGCACGTCGAACGATGCCGGTTTCAGCACCTTGAAGTATTCCTCGGAGGCGAGGTTCACCAGTGCCCGCGCCTTTGCCGAAGCGAGGTCGGCGGCGAGCAGCTCGGCAACGCGGCTGCCCCAGAAGGCATAGAGATCCTTGCCGCGCGCGTTGGCAAGCTTCGTGCTCATTTCCAGGCGGTAGGGCTGCATCAGGTCGAGCGGGCGCAGCAGGCCGTAAAGGCCGGAGAGGATGCGCACGTGCGCCTGCAACCAGTCCAGCCCGCTGGCCGGCAGCGTCGCCGCGTCCAGCCCTTCGTAAACATCACCGGCAAAGGCGAAGGCCGCCTGCCTCGCATCGGCCGGCGAGAACGGCA
>JAVFAT010000018.1:0-15484 GCA_034002385.1 Azospira sp.
GGCAGGCGCTCGACATGGGCGTGCGCATCCATGGCTGCACGGTGCATTTCGTCACGCCGGCGCTCGACCACGGCCCGGTCGTCGTGCAGGCGGCGGTGCCGGTGCTCGATACCGACGACGAGGACACGCTCGCCGCGCGCGTGCTGACGCAGGAACACCTCGTCTATCCGCTGGCCGTGCGCTGGTTCGCCGAGGGCCGGCTGACGCTGGACGGCGGGCGCGTCCGCCTCGCTGCCGAGCGGCCGCTGCCGGCGCCGCTGATCTCCCCCTGAGGCGATGCCCTTCGCCCTCGTCGCCGCGCTGATCGCCTCGCTCGGGGTGCACGCGGCGGCGCTGTTCCTTCCCGACTTCGAGCCGATGGTGCCGATGGCAGCCACTTCGCCCTCGTCGGTGGATGTCGTGCTGCGGCCGCGCGCCTCGCCGGTGCCGGCGCCGGCCCGTGCCACCCGGCGTCCGCTGCCCGCGTCGAAGGCGATACCGAAGACGGTGCCGGAAGCGTTGCCCGGAACGGCCTCCGTCTCCACGATGCCGTCGGGCGATGGGGCGGAACCCCCGCTCGCTGGCCAAGCCCTCTTGCCCGTGCCGCCGGCCGGCGGGGGCAGCAGCGATGGCCTTGTCCCGGCCCTGGAAGATTCCGTGGAAGCCATCGAATCTGCTGAAACCGCTGCCGCCACGGCGCCTTTGGAAACCGCTGGAACTGCCGGAACCGCTGGAGCCACCGAAGCCACCGAAGCCGTTGGAGCCGCTGGGCTTGCTGAAGCACCGCCGCCCGTGACTTCGCCGGAGCTGCCGGCGAACGGCGAGATCCGCTATGTCGTGCAGCGCGGCGATCCGCCGCTGCTGATCGGCACTGCCGTGCACCGCTGGCAGATAGGCGAGGGGCGTTACCGCATCGAGTCGGTCATGGAAACCAGCGGCCTTGCCGCGCTCGTGCGCGCAGTGCGCGTCGAAACCGAAAGCAGCGGCCGGCTCGTCGTCGACGGCCTGCTGCCCGAGCATTACCTTTCGCGGCGAATCGAGCGCGGCCGATTGCGCGAAGAGCGCGTCGATTTCGACCACGCCGCCGGCCTCGCCCGTTTCGCCGCTGGCAGCACGGCGCCGCTGCCGGCCGGCACGCAGGATCTGCTGTCGTTCAACTACCAGCTCGGCTGGCTGGCGCGTACCGGCGAAATGAGCATCGCCACCGGCCGCAGGATCGGCGTGCACTGGCTCGAACTGCTCGGCAGGGAATGGCTGGAAACACCGGCACGGCCGATCTGGACGCTGCATTTCCGCGCAACCGGCGAGACCACCACCGAGGTCTGGCTGGCCCCCGACGAATATCTGCTGCCGGTTAAAATCCTCCACATCGACAAGAAGGGCGAGCGTTTCGAGCAGGTGCTCGAAGCGATCCGCCTCGACCCGCCGCCGGACGGCGTCCCCGAATAAAGGTAGCCCGAATGAAATTCACCCCCGCCCTTTTTGCCCACGCCGAGGCCGCGCTCGCCGCGCTGCTGCGCTTCGATTACCCGGCCGACGCCGTGCTTTCCCGCTATTTCCGCGAGCACCGCGAGCTGGGCCATGCCGACCGCGGCTTCGTCGCCGAAACCTGCTTTGCCGTCTTGCGCCGCCTGCGCAGCCTTTCCGCGCGCTGCGACGGTGAGGCCAGCCCGCGTCGCTTGCTGCTTGCCGCGCTCTTCTGCCTGCGCGGCTGGAATCTGAAGATGCTGGCACCGGTGGCGCGCGAGGCCGACGCCACTTGGCTCGCGGCGGCCAAGGGAATGAAGGATGGCGAGTGGCCGGCGGCGGTGCGCCGCGACCTGCCGGACTGGCTCGACGAGCGCCTTCTTGCGCGCTTCGGTTCGGAAATCGAGGCGCTGTCGACGGCGCTCAACCGGCCGGCGCCGCTCGATCTGCGCGTCAACCCGCTGAAGACGACGCGCGAGGCGGTGCTGGCGCGCCTGGCCGCCGACGGCATCGACGCCGAAGCCTGCACTTTTTCGCCGCTCGGCGTCCGGCTGGCCGACAAGCCGGCGCTCTCCAGGCATCCGCTGTTCCTCGCCGGCGACATCGAGGTGCAGGACGAAGGCAGCCAGCTGCTCGGCTTTCTCGTTGCGCCGAAGCGCGGCGAGATGGTTGCCGATTTCTGCGCCGGTGCCGGCGGCAAGACGCTGCTGCTCGGCGCGCTGATGCGCTCGACCGGCCGCCTCTACGCCTTCGACGTATCCGAAAAACGGCTGGCCAACCTGAAGCCGCGGCTGGCGCGTTCCGGCCTCTCGAACGTGCATCCGCTGCGCATCGAATCGGAGAGCGACCAGAAGGTGAAGCGGCTGGCCGGCAAGTTCGACCGCGTGCTTGTCGATGCGCCGTGCTCCGGCCTTGGCACGCTGCGCCGCAATCCCGACCTGAAATGGCGGCAGACGCCGGAGAGCGTCGCCGAACTGATGATCATGCAGGGAAACATCCTCGCCGCCGCGGCACGGCTGGTGAAGCCGGGCGGGCGCCTGGTCTATGCCACGTGCAGCTTGCTTGCCGAGGAGAACGATGGTGTCGTCGAGGCTTTCCTCGCGGCCCATCCGGATTTTTCGCCGCTTGCCGCCGCTGAAATCCTCGACCGGCAGGGGATTTCCCTTGCCGGCCGGGAAAGCGCCCCGTCCGGCGATGACGCGCTCCGCCTGCTGCCGCATGTGCATGGCAGCGACGGCTTCTTTGCGCTGGCCATGGAGCGCCGGTGATGAGCATCGACTTCCTGCATCTGCCGCAGCAGTTCCTGCGCGAACTGGGCGATCCCGCCATTCTCTGGGGGATCTTGACCTTGGCCGGGTCTCTTGGCGCAGCCTTCTGGCTACAGTGGCGCTTCCATCTTTACCCGATGAAAGGCGGCGAGACGCCGGGGGCGGCAGGGCAGGGCCTGCGCCGTATCGTCTTCCCGCTGTCGGCCTTGTTGCTTGTCCTCGTCGGCCGCGCCGTCCTGCGGCCCCATTTTCCGGTCGGTCTGCTCGACCTGGCGGTGCCCTTGCTCCTGTCGCTGGCGCTGGTGCGAACCATCGTCTTCTCGCTGCGCTATGCCTTCCCGGGCGCCCGCTGGCTGAGCGGGTCCGAGCGACTGATCGCCGGCGTCGTCTGGACCGGCTTTGCCCTCCACCTGACCGGCCTGGCCGGGCCGCTGATCGAGGCGCTGGAATCGATCAAATTCACGGTTGGCAAGCAGAAGCTCGACCTGTGGCTGATCCTGCACGGCGCCGTCACCGCGCTCAGCACTGTTTTTGTCGCCCTGTGGTTGGCCGGTTGGCTGGAGCATCGTCTGATGCGTTCGGAAGGCATCGACGCCGGTGTGCGTGGGGTGCTCGCCCGGGCAGGCAAGTCGGTGCTGGCGGTGGTCGCGCTGCTTGTCAGCCTGACGCTGGCCGGCATCGACATCACCGCGCTATCGGTTTTCGGCGGCGCCTTTGCCGTCGGTCTCGGCTTCGGGATGAAGACGATCGCCTCGAACTATGTCGCCGGCTTCATGATCCTGCTCGACCGCTCGATCCGCATCGGCAACATCATCGCCATCGACGCGACGACCACCGGCGAGGTGAAGCAGATCACCACGCGCTACACCGTCGTACGCACGCTCGGTGGTACCGAGGTGATCGTGCCCAACGAATATCTGGTGACCAACATCGTGCGCAACCAGACCTACACCGACAGCAAGGTCTGCGTGACGCTGTCGCTGCAGGTGGCCTACAACGCCGACCTGGAACAGGCGATGCGTCTGATGATCGAGGCGGCGTCCGCTCAGGAGCGGGTGCTCGACGATCCGAAACCCTGGGCGGCCATCGTCGGCTTCGGCGAAAGCGGCATCGATCTGCGGCTCGGTTTCTGGATTCGTGATCCGGAGGGGGGGAGCGGTGGCCTGAGTTCTGCGATCAATCTCGCCATCTGGCGTAGTTTTCGCGAGCACGGCATCGAATTCCCCTTCCCGCAGCGCGAGGTGCGGCTGCTCAATGCCGGCGAACTGGCTTCAAGCGGAGGCAGGAGCTGAAAAGAAAAAACCCGCGCCGGGGGGATGGCGCGGGTTAAAGGTCCCATCTGTCGGAGGGATGGGCCAGGGGGAGGTAATCTGTGTCTGCTAGCGTTGCCGTCCGTCGCGGTCGCGTAGCGTGGCCGGTACCGGGATCGGTTGCAGAGCCGGCAGGCCGAAGCCCTGGAAAACATTGCTGGCGTTGGTCGTGCCGAACAGGTAGCGACAGGCCATGGCCAGGAATTCGTCGCGTATGTTTTTCAGGTCGTTGTTCATCCGGCTTCTCTTTCCTTCTGTGGCATCGGCTTGCGTCATGGATTGCATCTTAGGCGAACGCCATGGCGACGTCTGTTGCGCTTGGGTAAGGCTTTTGTAACGCTCTGTTACGGGGAAAATGTCGCCGGCAAGCACCGGCGGACGGCGTCGGTCACCGTGAATACGGCGGCCGGGCGGGCCATTCGAGCGTGAAGCGGGCGCCGCCGAGCGGCGAGGCGTGGGCGGTGGCACTGCCGCCGTGCAGTTCGAGGACGAGGCGGGCGATGGCGAGGCCGAGACCGTAACCGCCGGTGGTGCGATCGCGCGAGCGATCCAGCCGGGTGAAGGCGGTGAACACGCGCTCGCGCTCCTCCTCGGGGATGCCGATGCCGTCGTCGTCGACGTCGATCCGGATGCGCCCCTCGTGCCATCCTGCGCTCACCGCGATGCGGCCCTGCGCGTACTTGATGGCGTTCCTGAGCAGGTTGCGCACGGCGAAAGGCATCGTCCTGCGGTCGAGTTCGACTTCGAGCGCGGGCGGCAGGCCGCTGGTGTCCAGCGTCAGCGCGAGCTTGCCGGCGAGCGGCCGGATGTCCTCGATCTGCGCTTCCAGCCAGTTCCGGAGGTCGGTGGCGACCAGGCGCAGTTCCGGCTGCTCGCGCTCGAAGCGGGCGTAGGTGAGGCTGGAATCGATCAGGTTGTCGAGTTCGTCGAGGTCTTCTTCCATCATTTGCCAGAGGCGCTCGCGTTCGGCCGCATCGTCGGTTTCGGCAAGCATTTCGAGGGCGAAGCGCAGGCGTGCGATCGGCGTGCGCAGTTCGTGCGAGATGGCGCTGGACAGCTCCTTCTGCGTGGCGATCAGGCGCTGTACGCGCTCGGCCATCGCGTTCAGTGTTTCGGCGAGCAGCACGAAGGCGGTGTTGCGGGGGGCCGGCGCGCGTGCGCCGAAATCGCCTTCGCCGAGCGTGCGTGCCGTCTGCCGCAGCGATTCGAGATCGCGCCACACCGGGCGCAGCCAGAACCAGACGGCGACGGCGAGAAAGAGGCCGGTCAGTCCCCAGGTGAGCAGGCGGATGCGCGTCTCCAGCGTGAGCAGGCGGCGTTCGTCCGGATTGGCGTCGGGCGAGAGCGGGCCGATGACGAGGATCTGCGCGGTGTTCTTCAATCGGTGATAGACGATTTCGCCGTTGGCGCTGACCGCCAGCTCGCCGGCGTCGAGCTTGACGGCCTGGTTCGCCGGCAGGCGGATTTCGCTGCGCTGGGCGATGTCGAGCCGGTAGTTGAACCGTTCACCGAGTGTCCTGATGCGCTTCGTCCAGTCGCTGCGCCGCTGGCGGAAGAGGTCTTCCTCGATCATCGCCACCGTGCCCTGCATGAAGCGCCGCGTGTAGTCGTCGGACATGTCGCGCAGCGCGGTGGAAATGACGAAATCGGCGGCGATGGCGATGGCGACGAAGGAACCCATCGTCAGCAGCCAGGTGTTGAGGAACAGCCGGGAAAAGCGGTAGCGCCCCGTCGGCAGGCTGAAGCGGCGCTTCGGCGCCGAAGCGCCGGGCGGGCTACTGCCAGTCATGCCGCGAGAAGAGATAGCCCTTGCCGCGCACGGTCTTGATGCGCGTCGGGTTGTCCGGGTCGTCGCTCAGTTTCTTCCTCAGCCGCGAGATGCGTGCATCGATCGAGCGGTCGAGTCCGTCGAAGCCGATGCCGCGCAGCTGCTGCAACAGGTCGTCGCGCGACAGGATGCTGCCGGCGTGGCGGGCGAGCAGCCAGAGCAGGTCGAATTCGGCGGTGGTCAGGTCGATCGGCTCGCCGGCCAGCGTCGCGCTGCGCGTCTGCTGGCTGATGCGGAAGTTGCCGAAAGTCAGCGAGTCGCCGTCGCCTTCCTCGCCGCCGGTGGGCGTCGCACGGCGCAGCAGCGCCTTGATGCGGGCGAGCAGCAGGCGCGGCGGCACCGGTTTGGTGATGTAGTCGTCGGCACCGAGTTCGAGGCCGAGAATCTGGTCGATGTCCTCGTCGCGCGCGGTGAGCATCAGGATGATGCCGTCGTAGTGCGGGCGCACGGCGCGGCAGACGGCGAAACCGTCCTGGCCGGGCAGCATGATGTCGAGCACGACGAGGTCGGGCCGGGATTCGAGGATGCGCGCCTCGGCAACGTCGCCGTGAGCCTCGATGCTGACCTCGAAGCCGTTCTTGCGCAGGTATTCGGCCGTCAGCTCGGCCAGGCGGTCGTCGTCTTCGACGAGAAGGATGCGGGTGTTCATCGCGCAATCATAGCGGCTTTGCCGGGTGGCGGAAAAGCGCGTGACGCGCGAGCCGGCTTGCCCGGACAATCGTTGTTCCGCATCGTCTCCCGCAAGGGGAATTCAGTGACCCGGAAGCGCACTGTAGCGAGTGCAGTCGCTGTTCCAGTTCTTGGCCCGCAAAGGGAGCGAGCTGGCCTGCGAACAGGGACGAGGAGGGGCGAGTAGGGACGAGCAGGGATCGGGCCGAAAACACGCAAGCAGCCGCGAACAGGCGGCCGGCTGTGAACACGCCAATTCATTGCCTGACTGTTCCGCACCGCCTTGGGCGTGCGCTGCGACGTGGGGGAGTCTCTGCGGGAGGCGGAAAGAAAAGCGGCCGGTGATGCCGGCCGCCGGATGGTGCATGTGCGCTGCGCGGGTTACAGCCCGAAGATGCCCAGATAGGCGCCAGCGCCGAAGGCACCGAAGCCGTAACGCTGGGTCGCCGCCTCGGTGGCGCGTTGTGCCACTTCGTTGCTGAACTGCACGGCGTTCTGGCGCGTTTCGAGACGCTCGACGCGGTTTTCCGCTGCCTTCATTGCCGCCCCGACACTGCCGCTTTCGGAAAGCTGGCGGGTGGCCGTCACTTCCGCTGCGCGACCGACTTCGCCGAGTGCCCGCGTCACCGCGGTCGGGTTGGCGTTGTAGGCGCTTTCCAGTGCCTTGGCATCGACCGAGAGCGTGCCGTCCTTGCTGACGCTGATGCCGGCGTCGGCAAAGGCCGTGCGCATTTCATTGGTGAGGCCCTGCATCTGCGCCGAGGCCAGCATCGCCCGGCCGCTGTCGTCCTGTGAGCCGGCCTTGGCCAGGGCGGCTCGCTGCTCGTTGAAGGACTGGACGAAGGCTTCGGCCGCCTTCCGCGTATCGGTAACGGAGGAAAGCTGTTCGGCATCCTGAAGGTTCTGGCTGGTCGACTGAACATTGGCGGCGGCCGACTGCACCTGGCCGAAAGCCGACAGCTGAACACGTGCGCTGTCGACCTCGCGCGCTACCGCCTCGACCGGCTTTTGCTGCGCCGGCTGGCTGCGCTCGCCCTGGCTGGCGCCATAAAGCGCAGCGACGTTGCTGGACGAGAATATTGACAGGGCTGACTGGATGTTCATGGCGGAAAATCTCCGTAAGTGATGTCAGTATAGGCCTTGGAGAGATGAAATCAAGTCGCTTCAAGCTGCTTGACCGGTTTGCGGGTTTCTCACGACAATCGGCGCGAGCCAGCCCCACGGAGATTTCGATGATCGCAACGATCGACCAGCCCGTCGCCGACTTCACGCTTCCCGCCACTGGCGGTGCGAGCTTCACCCTCTCCGCTCAGCGCGGGCGTGTCGTGGTTCTTTATTTCTACCCCAAGGACAGCACGCCCGGTTGCACCACGGAAGCGCAGCAGTTCCGTGACCTTTTCCCTGAATTCATTGCTGCCGGCGCAGTCATCGTCGGCGTTTCGCGCGATTCGCTGCGGTCGCACGAGAATTTCAGGGCGAAGCAGGCGCTGCCATTCGACTTGCTTCCGGATGAGGACGAGCGTCTGTGCACCCAGTTCGCCGTTATCCGGCAGAAGAAGCTCTATGGCAAGGAGGTTCGCGGCATCGAACGCAGCACCTTCGTGATCGATGGTGAAGGTGTGCTGCGGAAGGAGTGGCGCGGCGTGAAGGTGCCCGGCCATGCGCAGGAAGTGCTCGACTACGTGAAGCGCCTCGGCAACTAAGGGAGTGCCCGCCATGCCCCGCAAACCCGCAGAGAAAGTCGCAGAAAAACCGGCTGCAAGAACGGCGAAAAAGCCCCGTGCCGGGGCGTCGACGAAGATATTCGTCCTCGATACCAATGTGCTGATGCACGATCCGACCAGCCTCTATCGCTTCGAGGAACATGACGTCTACCTGCCGATCATGACGCTCGAAGAGCTGGACAACAACAAGAAGGGGCTTTCCGAGATCGCGCGCAACGCGCGCCAGGCGACGCGCACCCTCGACGAGATCGTGTGCAGCGCCGAAAACAGCATCGATGCCGGCATTCCGCTCGCCGGTCCGTCGCGGCGGCTGGCCGGCGGCCGCCTGTTCGTCCAGACGGAGGCCATCGCCGCCGAACTGCCGGCGGCGCTGCCGACCTCGAAGTACGACAACCAGATCCTCGCCGTCGTCATCCACCTGCAGCGCCGGCATCCGCGCCGGCCGGTGATCCTGGTGTCGAAGGACATCAACATGCGCATCAAGGCCCGCGCGCTCGGGCTGGAGGCGCAGGACTACTTTAACGACAAGGTGCTGGAGGACACCGATCTCCTCTATTCCGGGATGCGCCAGCTCCCTGCCGATTTCTGGGATAGCCACGGCCAGGGCATGGAATCGTGGAAGCAGGACGGGCACACGCTGTACCGGGTGAAGGGGCCGCTTTCGGCGCAGATGCTGGCGAACGAGTTCCTCTTCATCGACGGCGATCCAGGCTTTGCGGCTACCGTCACGAACGTTTCCGGCAAGACCGCCGAGTTCTCCACGCTGACCGACTACACCCACCCGAAGAACGCCGTCTGGGGCATCACCGCCCGCAACCGCGAGCAGAATTTCGCGCTCAACCTTCTGATGAACCCGGACATCGATTTCATCACCTTGCTCGGCCAGGCCGGTACCGGCAAGACGCTGCTGACGCTGGCGGCCGGCCTGACCCAGGTGCTGGAAGCGAAACGTTACGCCGAGATCATCATGACCCGCGTCACCGTGCCGGTCGGCGAGGACATCGGCTTCCTGCCGGGCACCGAGGAAGAGAAGATGACGCCGTGGATGGGTGCGCTGGAGGACAACCTCGACGTGCTCAACAAGCCGGACGAGGGCGCCGGCGACTGGGGGCGGGCGGCGACCATGGATCTGATTCGCAGCCGGATCAAGGTCAAGTCGCTGAATTTCATGCGCGGCCGCACCTTCCTCAACAAGTACCTGATCATCGACGAGGCGCAGAACCTGACGCCGAAGCAGATGAAGACGCTGATCACGCGCGCCGGCCCCGGCACCAAGGTGGTCTGCCTTGGCAACATCGCGCAGATCGATACGCCCTACCTGACCGAGGGCAGCTCCGGCCTGACCTACGTTGTCGACCGCTTCAAGGGCTGGGAGCACTCCGGGCATGTCACGCTGCAGCGCGGCGAGCGTTCCCGGCTCGCCGACCATGCGGCGGAAGTGCTCTGAAAGCTCAGTCGGCAGGCCGGTGAATGGAAGCCGGGGCGCTTAGATCAGGCCCCGCTCGCGCAGTGCGGCGGCAATCGTGTCGGCCAGCGCGGGCGAACCGCGATGCGCCTCGCCTGAATCGGTGCTTTCGGTCGCTCCCGACCACAGCAGGCGCTCGCCGACGACCTGCCAGAGATTGGTTTCGAGCCGAACCACGCCGTAGTGGCGCGTCACCGGCGGCGACTGCACGATGACCGTCCCCGCGTAATAAGCGGAACCATCCCGCCGCCAGGCCATGCGCGGCACCGCCGTCACCTGTCCCGGCGTCGTTGCCGTGCGCTGATCCACGACGACGAGCCGTGTCGCCAGCACGCCGTCTGCGGCCACCCGGGCGACCAGCTCACGGATTTTTTCAGTGTCCGCCTCGTGCACGCCGGACGCGAGCGAATAGCTCGGTACGGCTTCAACGCCGCGTGCCTTCAGCGCGCTCACGAAGGCATCCTCGAACAGGCGGCGACCGGCGCCGTCCTCGCCGATGCCGACGATCAGCAAGCGGCGCAGCGGCGCCGGTCGAAGTTCTGCGTCCTGCCAGGTGTCGACGAGGCGCGTCTGGATGGCGCAGGCCGCGAGCAGCATCGCCAGCGTGGCAAGAAAGAACGTCCGGGGTCGGAACATTGGCATTTGCGCCTCCTTGGCGGTTTTCTCTGCGATGGTGGGCGGGGAGGGAAAGTTCCCCGGCGGTGCTTGCCCAAGGCGCGGTTAATAGCCAAAAGCTATTCGTTTAATTCAAAAGATCAACTGGAGCAATTATCGAGCGTGGGCCAGAATACAGCCATCGAAACACTCACCGGAGAACGATCATGGCCAAGACCGCCACTTTTGCCGCGACGCATTTCGCGGTCGCCTTCGGCGTCGCCTATGCGCTCACCGGCGATATCGGTGTCAGCAGCGCACTGGCCCTCGTCGAGCCGGCCTGTAACACGGTTGCCTACTACTTCCACGAAAAGGCCTGGCTGCGCTTCGGTCGCAGGCAGTCCAGGGATGCCGGCGGCAGCGCCGGCCACGGCGGGCTGCACCGCGCCTGATGGCCGCGCCGGCCCGGTTTCAGTAGCTGCCGGCGGCGGCGAAATTCTCGAAGCGGGTGTATTCGCCGAGGAAGGAGAGCCGCACCGTGCCGATCGGGCCGTTACGCTGCTTGCCGATGATGATCTCGGCCGTGCCTTTGTCCGGCGAGTCCGGGTTGTAGACCTGGTCGCGGTAGATGAACATGATCACGTCGGCATCCTGCTCGATGGCGCCGGATTCACGCAGATCGGACATCACCGGCCGCTTGTTCGGCCGCTGTTCGAGCGAGCGGTTCAACTGCGAGAGGGCGATCACCGGGCACTCCAGTTCCTTGGCGATGCCTTTCAGCGAGCGCGAAATCTCCGAAATCTCGGTCGCCCGGTTCTCGCCCTGGCTACTGCTGCTGCCGGACATCAGTTGCAGGTAGTCGATGACGATCAGGCCGAGCTTGCCGCACTGGCGGTGCAGACGGCGGGCGCGGGCGCGCAGGTCGATCGGGTTCAGCGCCGGCGTCTCATCGATGTAGATCGCCTTCTCGTGAATCTTGCCGAGCGCGTAGGACAAGCGCGACCACTCGTCGTCGTTCAAGCGGCCGGTACGCACGCGATGCTGGTCGAG
This sequence comes from Azospira sp., assembly GCA_034002385.1. Taxonomy (GTDB): domain Bacteria; phylum Pseudomonadota; class Gammaproteobacteria; order Burkholderiales; family Rhodocyclaceae; genus Proximibacter. The sequence goes on from JAVFAT010000018.1 coordinate 11,355, forward strand.
CCGGCCGACCGAGGCGAGCATACGCATGGCCAGCTGGGCACCGCCCATTTCCATCGAGAACACCGCCACCGGCGCGCCATAGTCGATCGCCACGTATTCGGCCATGTTCAGCGCCAGCGAGGTCTTGCCCATCGATGGCCGGCCGGCGACGATCACCAGATCACCCGGCTGCAGGCCGGAGGTCATCTTGTCGAGGTCGGTGTAGCCGGTGGGGATGCCGGTGATGTCGGAGGCGTTGTCGCGGTCGTGCAGTTCCTGGATGCGCTCGACGACCTGCGTCAAGAGCGGGTTGATGTGCTGGAAGCCGCTCTGGTGGCGGGCGCCGGATTCGGCGATGGCGAAGACCTTGGCCTCGGCCTCGTCGAGAATCTCCTTCGGCTCGCGGCCGAGCGGGTTGAGCGCGCTCGCCGCGATCTCGTCGCCGACGGTGACGAGCTGCCGCAGCACGGCGCGGTCGCGCACGATCTCGGCGTAGCGGGCGATGTTCGCCGCCGACGGCGTGTTCTGCGCCAGTTCGCCGAGGTAGGCGAGCCCGCCGGTATGCTCCGTCTCGCCGGCCGAATCGAGGGCCTCGGCGACGGTGACCACGTCCGCCGGCTTGCCGCGCTCCTGCAGCCGCTGGATGGCGCGGAAGATGCGCCGGTGCTCGTCGCGGTAGAAATCGCCCTCGCTCACCCGGTCGCTGATCCGGTCGTAGGCCGAGTTGTCGAGCAGCAGGCCGCCGAGCACCGACTGTTCGGCCTCGATCGAGTGCGGCGGCACGCGCAGCGCGGCAATGGCGGGGTCGATCTGGGATGTCTGCTGCTTTTTCTGGAACTGGGCCATGATGAGGGTCGCTGCCGGAGAGCCGCGAGTGTACCCGCCTGCCCATGAATCGGAAAGCGCGGGCGGGGGTGGCGGAGATGGAAGATCCAGGCCGGAATGCGGGAGTGCGGGATTGCGGGCCGGTAAAGTTCGGGCCGGGCCTGTCGAAGGCGCGAAAGCGCGGGAGCGCCGGCTGCAAACGACGAGGCCCGGAGATCGCTCTCCGGGCCTCGTTTGCGGATGCGGCGCGAAAGACCGCGCCGCTATCGCCTGATTGCGTCGCTCAGGGCTGTTCGCCGACGACCTTGACGGTCACCTGGGCGAGCACGTCGGTGTGCAGCGCGATGTCGACCGGGGTTTCGCTGACGGTCTTCAGCGGGCCGTCCGGCAGGCGGATGGTCGACTTCTCGATGTCGAAGCCCTGGGCCTTCAGCGCATCGGCGATGTCGGCATTGGTCACCGAACCGAACAGGCGGCCATCGACGCCAGCCTTGCGGCCGATGGTGACGACGACTTCGGCGAGCTTGCCGGCGAGGGCCTGGGCATCGGCGAGTTTCTGGGCGGCGAGCTTCTCCAGCTCGGCGCGGCGTGCCTCGAACTCGGCCTTGGCAGCCGGCGTGGCGCGCTTGGCCATGCCGCGCGGAATCAGGAAGTTGCGGGCGTAGCCGTTCTTGACATTGACGAGGTCGCCGAGATTGCCGAGGTTCACGACCTTTTCCATCAGGATGATTTGCATGGTCTCGCTCCTCGATTACTGGTGGTTGTCGGTGTAGGGCAGCAGGGCCAGGAAGCGGGCGCGCTTGATGGCGACCGACAGCTGACGCTGGTAGTGGGCCTTGGTGCCGGTCAGGCGGGCCGGCATGATCTTGCCGTTTTCGACGATGAATTCCTTCAGGACTTCGACGTCCTTGTAATCCACCTGATCGACCTTTTCGGCCGAGAAGCGGCAGAACTTGCGGCGCTTGAACAGGCCGCCGCCACGCCGGGGCTTCTTGTCGTCCTTCTTCTTGAAGAATCGTGCCATTTCAGTTTCCTTCCAAAAATTCGATGTGTTCTATGTGCAGTACCAGTTGCTTGCTGTTGCGGCTTTTCGCGGCGAGGAATCCGCTGACGCGGACGCTGGCGCCGGTTGTCGCCGCCTGCAGCCACTTCGCCGGATCGCCCAGGCCGATGGCCGGGATTTCGCATTCGACGCGGCGCGGGCTGCCGGCCTCGATCTGCTCCGATTCGTGCCGGATGCGGCACTCGGTGACCGGAACACCGGCTGGCGTATGGCGCAGCGCCTGGCGTTCGATCAGGGAGCCGACGAGTTCGACGCGGTTCAGCAAGCCTCCGGCGATTCTCAGGCAGCGGCCGGCGCTTCAGCGGCGGCGGGAGCGGCTTCGCCCTTGCCTTCCATCAGCGACTTCGACTTCTCTTCCTTCATCATCGGCGACGGGGAAGTGACGGCAGCCTTCATCTTGACGGTCAGGTGGCGGAGCACGGCGTCGTTGAACTTGAACGCGTGTTCCAGTTCGGTCAGCGTCTCGCCGTCGCACTCGATGTTCATCAGAACATAGTGCGCCTTGTGAATCTTCTGCAGCGGATAGGCGAGCTGGCGGCGGCCCCAGTCTTCAAGACGGTGGATGATGCCGTTGTGTGAGGTGACGAGCGACTTGTAACGCTCGACCATCGCCGGCACCTGTTCCGACTGGTCGGGGTGGACGATGAAACAGATTTCATAATGACGCATGAACGCTCCTTCTGGCAAAAGCCCCCCGCCATGCGGTAACGGTGGGGCAAGGTGGAAAAAATCAAGCCCGCGATTATAGCGGTGAAAAGGATTTGCGGACAAGGGAAAGAATCGCCACGCGGCATCTCTGCCGGCCGCCACGGTGCAAATCGCGTGCTTGCCGGGCGTTCAGGAGGTCTTGCCGGGGTGCAGGCCGCACTCCTTGGTGTCGGCGTTTTCCCACCACCAGCGGCCGGAACGGATGTCCTCGCCGGGCGTCACGGCGCGGGTGCACGGGGCGCAGCCGATCGAGGGGTAGAAGCGGTCGTGCAGCGCGTTGTAGGGCACCTCGTGCTGCCGGATGTAGGCCCAGACTTCCTTTTCGCTCCAGTCGGCGAGCGGGTTGAATTTTTCGAGGCCGTTGGCTTCGTCGAAGGTTCGCAGCGGCAGCCCGCTGCGTGTCGCCGACTGTTCTGCGCGCATACCGGTGATCCAGGCTTTCTTTCCGGCCAGCGCACGCATCAGCGGCTCGACCTTGCGCACGTGGCAGCAGCCCTTTCTCAGTTCGACCGATTCGTGGAAGGCGTTGATGCCGTGCTCGCGCACCCAGGTTTCGAGCAGGTCGTGGCGCGGGGCGAACAGCTTGAGTTTCAGCCCGTAGCGTTCTTGCACCCTGGCCATCAGGTCGTGGGTTTCCGGCGGCAGGCGGCCGGTATCGAGCGAGAAGATCTCGATGTCGAGTTTTTCCCGGACGATCAGGTCGGTGAGCACCATGTCCTCGGCGCCGAGGCTGTTGGCGAAGGTCGCCGGCGCGAAGTCGCGGGCGATTCCGGCGAGCAGGGCCTTTGCCTTTTCCGCCTTGTCGGCGGTGGCGGCGAGAAGCGCGTCGGTGAGCGGGAAGGGCGCGGACATGGCTCAGGCGGTGCGGCGGCGAAAGAGCGGTTCCTGCCGGATGGCGTCGGCCTGGTAGGGGGTGTCGAAGGTGCCGAAAGCAGAGAGCGCCCGTTCGACATCCTTGCCATCCTTGAGTGCGAAGGCGTCGAAGCCGCAACGGGCCAGCGGGAACAGCTGGTCGTGCAGCACGTCGCCGATGGCGCGGATCTCGCCGGTGAAACCGTAGCGTTCGCGCAGCAGGCGGGCGGTGGAATAGCCGCGGCCGTCGGTGAATTTCGGGAAGTTCACGCCGATCACCGCGAAAGCGGCGAGTTCGTCGGCGATTGCCTCCGGCCCTTCGCCAGCGTCGAGCCAGACGCCGAGCGGCGTGCCGCGCGCCCGCCGGTCGTTCAGCTCGGCCTTGCGTGCCTGCCAGAGGGCGAGCGGTACGAGCAGCGGGCCGGCGGGGAGGGCGGCAAGGTCTGCGGTTTCGGGGGTTTCGCCCTCGGCGAGCTTCACGAGGGTGAAATCGTCGGCGACGGCGCGGCGGTTCCTGATCAGCGTACTCATGGCGGTTTTCCTCAGGCGGCCTTTAGCCGTGCCTTGTCGCCATAAACGGCGACCTTGAAGACGTCGATGCCGAGACGGTGGAAGGTGTCGATGAAGCGTTCGTCTTCATGGCGTCGTTCGACGTAGCAGCGAACGATGGTTTCGATCACGTCCGGCACGGCCTCGGCGGGGA
>JAVFAT010000019.1:0-15412 GCA_034002385.1 Azospira sp.
CCACAAACTCCCTCGTCGCCACCGTGCGCAGCGGGATGGCCATTGTCCTCAGCGACGAACTCGGCCGCTCGATCCTGCCCTCGGTCGTGCGCTACGCCGCCGACGGCAGCGTCGAGGTCGGCCATGCACCGCAGAGCCGGCAGTCGGCCGACCCGAAGAACACCATCGTCTCGGTCAAGCGCTTCATGGGCCGTGGCCGCAACGACATCGCGCATGTCGAGTCGCTGCCCTACGACTTCGTCGACGCGCCGGGCATGGTCCGGCTGCGCACCGTCGCCGGCATCAAGAGTCCGGTCGAGGTTTCCGCCGAGATTCTGAAGGCGTTGCGCGTGCGTGCGGAGGCCGCACTCGGCGGCGAGCTGGTCGGTGCCGTCATCACCGTGCCAGCCTATTTCGACGATGCGCAGCGGCAGGCGACCAAGGATGCCGCGAAGCTTGCCGGCGTGAATGTGCTGCGCCTGCTCAACGAGCCGACGGCGGCAGCCATTGCCTACGGCCTCGATAACGCGGCGGAAGGCGTCTACGCGGTCTACGACCTGGGCGGCGGTACCTTCGACATTTCCATCCTGCGGCTTTCCAAAGGAATATTCGAGGTGCTCGCCACCGGCGGCGATTCCGCGCTCGGCGGCGACGATTTCGACCACCGCATCTTCTGCTGGGCCAGCGAACAGGCCCAGCTGCGGCCGCTCTCCTCGGGCGATGCACGCCTTCTGCTGACGCGCGCGCGCGAGGCCAAGGAATACCTGACCTGCCATTCGGAAGCGCCGATCACCGCGCGCCTGTCGACCGGCGAGATGGTCGACCTGACGCTGACCACGGCGATCTTCAACGAAATCACGCAGACGCTGGTGGCCAAGACCATCCAGCCGATCAAGAAGGCGCTACGCGATGCTGGCCTGTCGCCGACCGAGGTGAAGGGTGTGGTGATGGTCGGCGGCGCCACGCGGATGCCGCAGATTCAGCGCGCCGTCGGCGAGTATTTCAGGCAGGAACCGCTGACCAACCTCGATCCGGACAAGGTCGTCGCGCTCGGCGCGGCGACGCAGGCCAACCTGCTCGCCGGCAACCGCGCCGCCGGCGATGACTGGCTGCTGCTCGACGTCATCCCGCTGTCGCTCGGCCTGGAAACGATGGGCGGCCTGGTCGAGAAGGTGATCCCCCGGAATTCGACGATCCCCGCCGCGCGCGCGCAGGAATTCACTACCTTCAAGGATGGTCAGACGGCAATGGCGATCCACGTCGTCCAGGGCGAGCGCGAACTGGTCGATGACTGCCGTTCGCTCGCCCGTTTCGAGCTGCGCGGCATCCCGCCGATGGTCGCCGGCGCCGCGCGCATCCGCGTCACCTTCCAGGTCGATGCCGATGGCCTCCTGTCGGTCGCGGCGCGCGAGCAGACCTCGGGCGTCGAAGCCAGCATCACCGTGAAACCATCCTATGGCCTGTCGGACGACGAGATCGCCGGTATGCTCAAGGATTCGATGGCGCACGCCAAGGACGATGCCTTCCGGCGCGCGCTCAAGGAAGCGCAGGTCGAGGCGCAGCGCCTGATCGAGGCGGTGCAGGCGGCAATGCACAACGACGGCGAACTGCTCTCGGACGATGAGCGCGGCCGCGTCGACAAGGCGATCACGCAGCTGCAGGCGGCGGCGCTCGGCGAGAACCGCCGCCAGATCACGTTGGCGATGGATGATCTCGAAGCGGAAACCAAGGACTTCGCCGCGCGTCGAATGGACAAGTCGATCCGCCGGGCCTTCGCCGGGCGGACCGTCGACGAAGTGGAAAAAGCCACTACCGGAGGGAATCAGACATGACCCAGCTGATCGTGTTGCCGCACGTCGAGCTGTGCCCCGAGGGCGCGGTGTTCGAGGCCGAGCCGGGCAAATCGATCTGCCAGGCGCTGCTGGAGAACGGCATCGCCATCGAGCACGCCTGCGAGATGTCCTGCGCCTGCACCACCTGCCACGTCGTCGTGCGCGAGGGCTTCTCGTCGCTGGAGCCGGCCGACGAGACGGAAGAGGATCTGCTCGACAAGGCCTGGGGGCTGGAACCGGACTCGCGCCTTTCGTGCCAGGCCGAAATCGCCGATACCCCGCTCGTCGTCGAGATTCCGCGCTATTCGATCAACATGGCGCGCGAAGGAAAGCATTGACCTTCCCCGGTCCTCCATGCCCTTCCCCGAGGGCGGGAGCGATCATGGTTCAGCCGCTCCGATTCGCGCGGCTTCCGGATTGATTGACGGCGGCCTCCTTGAGGCGGCCCTGCGGAGACAGCACCGAGATGAAGTGGACCGATATCAACGACATCGCCATCGCACTTTCCGAGACGCACCCCGATCTCGATCCGACGCGCATCAATTTCGTCGACCTGATGAACCGGGTGCTTGCGCTCCCCGGCTTCGACGACGATCCGAAGCACTGCGGCGAAAAGATCCTGGAAGCGATCCAGCAGGCGTGGATCGACGAGACGGATTGAGGGCGGCTCAGTGGGTAGGGCCGGATCGGGCTTCGAGTTCCGGTTGTCCTGTTGTCCGCTTGACTCGTTGACTCCGGGTCGGCCCGCTGCGCGATCCGGATCGTTCCGGACGTTTCGCTCCCGCTTCGGCTACAGCGGGTAAAGATTCAGCAGGCCGTCCAGTCCGACAAAGTTGAAGGCGACGTCGGCCTGGGCGCGCGTTGCCGGCTTGGCGTGGAAGGCCACTGAAACGCCGGCCTCGGCCATCATCAGCAGGTCGTTGGCACCGTCGCCGATGGCGATCACCCGTTCCCTGGCAATGCCCAGTTCGTCGCGCAGCCGCCGCAGGTGACAGGCTTTCGCCTCGGCGTCGACAATGTCGCCGGCGACGCGGCCGGTGAGCTTGCCGCCGGCGATTTCCAGTTCGTTCGAGGTGGCGAAGTCGAAGCCGAGTTCGATGCGCAGGCGCTCGGTGAAATAGGTGAAGCCGCCGGAGAGGATGGCCGTGGACAGCCCGGCGGTTTGCGCGGCGGCGAGCAGCTCGCGGGCGCCGGGCGAGAGCCGCAGGCGCTCCTCGAAGACGCGGGCGAGCACGCGCGCATCCAGCCCGGCGAGCAGCGCCAGGCGCCGGGAGAGGCTCTCGCGGTAGTCGATCTCGCCGCGCATCGCCGCCTCGGTCACTTCCGAGACTTCCTTTTTCCGGCCGGCGAAATCGGCCAGTTCGTCGATGCACTCGATGGTGATCAGCGTCGAATCCATGTCGAAGGCGATCAGGCCGAAATCGGTCAGCTTGCGGCCGGATTCGACGAAGGCCCAGTCCAGCCGTTCATTGGCCAGCAGCGGTGCGAGTTCCCGGTCGAAGCCGGCGGGGCGTTCGACGCCCTGGAGGCGCGTGACCTGCGGCGGCTGCGGTTGCACCGCGCGCGCGCCGGTGGCGGCGACGCAGCGGTCGAGCAGGAAGGTCGGCAGCGCGCCGCCCTGGATGACGAGATCCATCAGTCGAGGCGCTCCGGCAGCACGTCGCGCAGCAGGGTGGCCGCGTCGCGCAGCGATTTTTCGGTGGTTTCCCAGTCGATGCAGGCATCGGTGATCGAGCAGCCGTATTTCAGCTTCGAGAAGTCGTCGGGAATCGGCTGGTTGCCGGCATGGATGTGCGATTCGATCATCGTACCGACGATGGATTTGTTGCCGAGCCGGATCTGGTTCACCACGTCGGCCATCACCAGCGGCTGCAATTCCGGCTTCTTGTAGCTGTTCGCGTGCGAGCAGTCGACGACGATGTTCGCCGGCAGCTTCGCCTTTTGCAGCGCCTGCTCGGTCATCGATACCGACACCGTGTCGTAGTTCGGGCGGCCGTCGCCGCCGCGCAGCACGACATGGCCGTGGCGGTTGCCCCGGGTGCGCACGATGGAGGTGCGCCCCTGTTCGTTGATGCCGAGGAAGGAATGCGGGCGCGAGGCGGAGAGGATGGCGTTTACGGCGACGCCGACGTCGCCGTTGGTGCCGTTCTTGAAGCCGACTGGCGTCGACAGCCCGGAAGAAATCTCGCGGTGCGTCTGCGATTCGGTGGTGCGGGCGCCGATTGCGCTCCACGAGATCAGGTCGCCGATGTACTGCGGCGAGATCGGGTCGAGCACCTCGGTGCCGGCCGGCAGGCCGAGTTCGTTGACCTCGATGAGGAAGCGGCGCGCCTTTTCCATGCCTTCATCGACACGGAAGGAATCGTTCATGTCCGGATCGTTGATGTAGCCCTTCCAGCCGGTGGTCGTGCGCGGCTTCTCGAAATAGACGCGCATGACCAGCAGCAGCGTGTCGGAAAGCTCGTCGGAGAGCGCCTTCAGGCGCTTCGCGTATTCGATGCCGGCAACCGGGTCATGGATCGAGCACGGGCCGACGACGACGAAAAGCCGGTGATCCTTGCGGTCGAGGATGTCGCACAGCGCCTTGCGGCCCTGCCGCACGGTGCGGGCAGAAATTTCCGGAAGCGGCTGCCTGGCGAGGACGTCCTCCGGCGAGGGCATCGGATCGAAGGCGGCGACGTTGATGTTGTCGATGTCGAACGTGGTCATTTTCTGTCTGCGGGGATGGAAGGATCGGAATCCGGATGCGGCCGGGGTGAATGACACCTCTTCTGCGCGGATTGTGTCCGCAGGCGGGCTCGGCACCGGAAGGAGGGAAGTTTAGCGCCTCGGGCCGGGGTTTGGCGAGTCGGCGGCGGCATGAAATACAAATGTCCGCCGCCGCTCGGCAGTGCTGGAAAGGCGCATCCGCAGGCTTTCTCAGCCTGCCGGGGCAGGCGTCAGTGCAGCCATTCGGCAAGCAGCGCGTACAGGCGTTCCTCGTCGAAGGGCTTGCCGAGCACGTCGTTCATTCCGGCCTCGTGGCAGCGCGCGAAGACTTCGCCACGATCCTCGGCGGTGAGGGCGACGATGGCCACCGGCACAAGTCCGCGCTTGCGTTCCTCCTCGCGCCAGCGGCGTGCCGCTTCATAGCCGTCGATGCGCGGCATCTGGCAATCGAGGAGTACGAGATCGAATTCGCGTGTCGGGTCGCCGGCGGCGTCGTCAAGCGCGGCCAGCGCAGCGGCGCCGTCGGTGGCGAGCGTGACGGCGCAGCCGGCGCGTTCAAGCAGGGCGCGCGTCGCTTCGAGGATGGCCTCGTTGTCGTCGGCGAGCAGCAGACGGGCGGAGAAGCGCGGCTTTGCCGTACTTCCCGCGCTCGTCTCCGGTGCGCGGGCGGCGGGGTCGGCGAGGAGGTCGGCGAGGAGGGCGGCGACTTCGGCGAGCAGTGCGTCGGCGGCAACCGGTTTGGTGAGAAAGCGATCCATGCCGGCGGCGAGGCAGGCGCTCCGGTAGTTGCCGGTGGCAAAGGCCGTCAGCGCGATGATCGGCACGCGCCGGCCGCGCTCGCTGGCGCGAATCCGGCGCGTCGCTTCCAGCCCGTCCATTTCCGGCATCTGGCAATCCATCAGGATCAGGTCGGGAGGATTCTCGATGGCCTGGCGCACCGCCTCGATGCCGTTGTCGGCGGTGTGGATGACGGCGCCGAAGTATTCGAGCGTTTCGGCGAGCATCCCGCGATTGATCTCGTTGTCCTCGACGAGCAGGATGACGGCACCGTCGAGGCGGCCGGTCGCCGGTGCATCGCCCCTGTCTCCGCTGTCTCCCCTGTCTCCACTCCCGCTGCAGGCGGTGGCAGGAGCGACGGGAAGGCGCAGCGTCAGCATGAAGCGGCTGCCGTCGCCGGCGCGGCTGGCGAGCGTGATGCGGCCGCCCATCAGGGTTGCCAGTTCCCTGCTGACGGTCAGGCTGAGGCCGCTGCCGCCGTGGAGGCGGGCGGTCGACGAGCCGGCCTGGGTGAATCCCTCGAAGCTGCGCCCCTGCATGGCCTCGGCGATGCCGCTGCCACTGTCTTCGATGCCGATGCGCAGCATCGCGTGCCGGCCCTCCGGCCGCGCTTCGACGCTCATCCGCACGCTGCCCTGACCGGTGAATCTGATGGCGTAGGCGAGGAGCCGGTCAACGATCTGGCGCAGGCGTACGGCGTCGCCGACGAGGCAGGCGGCGAGCGGTTCGGCGACGTCGAGCGAGAAGTGAAGCCCCTTGCGGCGGGCGGCGTCGGCGTGCATTTCGGTGGCGTCGGCGATCATCCGCCGCAGGTCGAAGGGTGCGCGCTCGATGCTCAGCTTGCCGGCCTCGATCTTCGAGAAATCGAGGATGTCGTTCACGCTGGCCTGCATCTGCGAGGCGCTGTCGCGGGCGAGCTGCAGGTGGCGGCGCTGCGTTTCGTCGAGCCGGCTGTTGCCGAGCAGGTCGAGCAACCCGAAAAGGCCGGCGAACGGCGTGCGTAGCTCGTGGCCCATGTTCGCCAGGAATCCGCTCCTGGCGTGGCTGGCAGCCTCGGCCCGGCTGCGTTCCTGCTGGAGTACGGCCTCCGCCGCCTTGCGTTCGCCGATGTCCTCGCAGACCCAGACGATGCCGCGGGAAAGATCGTCCGGGGCGATGGCCTTCATCGACAGCGCGCACCAGAAGGGCGTGCCATCCTGTCGCCGCATGATCGTTTCCTCGCGCAGCACCTCGCCGCTGGCGAGAAGCGGCATCGCTTGCGCGCAGCGCGCGTAAGCGTCGCCGCTGGCGTAGAGATGGCGGACGGTGAGGCCGGGCATGAGATGGGCCGCGTAGCCGAAGATCGCCGCCATCTGGCGATTGACCGCGCGGATGTGCCGGTTTTCCGGGTCGGAAGTGTCGATGAAGGCGATGCCGATCGGCGAGGCGTCGAGCGTCGTCTGCTGGATCGCCTCGATCCCGTTCTTGGCTTGCCGCAGCGCGGCCTCGGCGCGGCGTGTGCGCAGTACGGCCCAGGCAAGCACGGCCATGATGCCGGCGAACAGCGCGAAGGCGGCGCCGATGAGCCGGTTCCTCGTGCTCATGTGCGCCGACAGTTCCGTCTTTAACGTCACCAGCTTTTGCCAGCGTTCGTCTTCGCTGGCTTCCAGGTCGCGGGCGATGGATCGCAGCTCCGTTGCCAGCACTTCCAGGGTCTCGCGCTTGTCGGCGTCGGGCAGGGCGTTGCGTGCGGCGCGTATCTGCGCGGCCAGCTTGGAGTGTTCGGAGTGTGTGTCTCCTGTGGCCTGTGCCATTGCCGTCGATTCGTCCCCGAAGCCTTCGCCGGCCTGCTCCTCGGCGCCGGCAAGCCGCCGCTCGGCCCGTGCCAGAAGTCCGGCGCGAAGGCTTTCATCCTGCGCCGCCTTTTCGATGTCACGGGCGGCGACGTCGATGAAGAAGCGGCTTTTCAAGAGCGCGCGGGCGCTGTGCACGGCGTCGAAATTGCTGTCGAGGAATTCCCGGTGCAGGGCGTTGAAGCGCACCAGACTGACGACCAGCATGACGCCGCCGAGCAGGGCGGCGACGTAGATGAGCAGCGTCGTCAGGCGAAGGCGGGAAGCGGTCGGTGTCGGCATGGTCGGCAGCCCTTCGTTCTTCGCCTTTCGTCCGTTCTGCCGCTGGCGCTTCAGGCGCCCAGTTGCCGGAACAGTTCGCGGATCGCCGCGACCTTGTCGTTCAGGTTCGGCGAATGCCGGGAGAAGATCAGCCTGTCCTGACCGGCGAGCCTGTAGTTCCGGTTCTTCTGGATCAGCTCGATGATGCGGATCGGTTCGATCGGTGCCGTCTGCGCGAATTCCGGTCCGAACTGGATGGTGATCTGCTCGCTCGTCGCGTCGAGCTTGGCGACGCAGTACGGCTTCACCAGCAGGCGCACGCGGTGCGTGGCGAGCAGCGACTGTGCCTGCGGCGGCAGCTCGCCGAAACGGTCGATCAACTCCTCCTGCAGGTCGTCGATGTCCTCCATCTTCTCGCAGTTGGCCAGCCGCTTGTAGAGCGACAGGCGCTCGTGCACGTCGGGCGCGTAGTCGTTCGGCAAGAGCGCCGGCGTGTGCAGGTTGATCTCGGTGGCGACACCGAGCGGCTGCGTCAGGTCCGGTTCGCGGCCTTGCTTCAGCGCGGCGACGGCGCGGTTCAGCATTTCGGTGAATAGGTTGAAGCCGACTTCCTGCATCTCGCCGGACTGGTTGTCGCCCAGCACCTCGCCGGCGCCGCGGATCTCCAAGTCGTGCATCGCCAGGTAGAAGCCGGAGCCGAGTTCCTCCATGTGCTGGATCGCCTCCAGCCGCTGCTTCGCCTGCTTGGTCAGGCCCGAATTCTCGCCAACGCCGTCATGGGTGAGGAGATAGGCGTAGGCCTGGTGGTGCGAGCGGCCGACGCGGCCGCGCAGCTGGTGCAGCTGCGCCAGGCCGAATTTCTCGGCGCGGTTGATGAGGATGGTGTTGGCGTGCGGGTTGTCGATGCCGGTCTCGATGATCGTCGTGCACAGCAGCAGGTTGGCGCGCTGCTGCGTGAAGTCGCGCATCACGCGTTCCAGCTCGCGCTCGTTCAGCTGGCCGTGGCCGACGACGATGCGCGCTTCCGGTAGCAGCTTCGTGAGCTTCTCGCGCATGTTCTCGATGGTGTCGACCTCGTTGTGCAGGAAGTACACCTGGCCGCCGCGCTTCATCTCGCGCAGCACGGCCTCGCGGATGATGCCGTCGGAAAGCCGGGTGACGAAGGTCTTGATCGCCAGCCGCTTCTGCGGCGCGGTGGCGATCACCGAGAAATCGCGCAGGCCTTCGAGCGACATCGCCAGTGTCCGCGGGATCGGCGTCGCCGTCAGCGTCAGCACATCGACCTCGGCGCGCAGGCTCTTCAGCGCTTCCTTCTGGCGCACGCCGAAGCGGTGCTCCTCGTCGATGATGACGAGTCCCAGCCGGTCGAACTTCATTTCCTTCGAGAGCAGCTTGTGCGTGCCGATGACGATGTCGAGCTTGCCCTCGGCCAGTTCCTTCATCGCCAGCGCCGATTCCTTGGCCGTCTTGAAGCGGGAAAGCTCGGCGATGCGCACCGGCCACTCGGCGAAACGGTCGCAGAAGGTCTGGTAGTGCTGCTCGCAGAGTAGCGTCGTCGGGCAGAGCACGGCCACCTGCTTGCCGCCGGCGACGGCGCAGAAGGCGGCGCGCAGCGCCACCTCGGTCTTGCCGAAGCCGACGTCGCCGCAGACCAGACGATCCATCGGCTTGCCCGACTTCATGTCGTCGATGACGGCGGCGATGGCGGCGGCCTGGTCGGCGGTTTCCTCGAAACCGAAGCCGTCGGCGAAGGCGTCGTAGTCGTGCGCCTTGAATTCGAATGGATGGCCCTGGCGGGCGGCGCGGCTGGCATACAGCGCGAGCAGTTCGGCGGCGGTGTCGCGTGCCTGCTGCGCCGCGCGGCGCTTGGCCTTTTCCCACTGCGGCGAGCCGAGTGCGTGCAGCGGCGCCGCCTCCGGCTCACCGCCGGAATAGCGCGAAATGACGTGCAGTTGCGACACCGGCACATAGAGTTTGGCGTCGCCGGCGTAATGCAATTCGAGGAATTCGGTGTCGCCCTCGCCGAGATCCATGTGGATCAGGCCCTGATAGCGGCCGATGCCGTGCTGTTCATGCACCACCGGGTCGCCGACCTTCAGTTCGGTGAGGTCGCGCAGCCAGTTGTCGAACGAAGCCTTGCGCTGCGCTTCGCGCGCCGAGCGGCGGGCGCGCGCCGACGGGCTGCCGGCGAACAGTTCGGCCTCGGTTATGAAAGCCGGGAGGAGGGAGGAGGGAGGAGGGAGGAGAAAACCCGCGTGCAGCGGGGCGATGCCGAGGGTGAGCTTTTCGTTGCTGTCGGCGAAGCTGGCGAGATCGGCGACGATGGCCGGCTTCAGCCCGTATTCGGCGAGCAGCTCGATCAGCGTTTCGCGCCGCCCGGCCGATTCGGCGAGCAGGAAGACGCGGCCGGGATGCGCGTCGAGGAAGGTCTTCAGCGCCTTCAGCGGATCGTCGGCGCGGCGGTCGACGGCGAGCGGCGGCTGCGGCGCCGCCGGGCCGTCGGCGGCGCCGCTGCCGGCCGGCAGGTCGACGCGCGCGTGCGGCCGGGCGGCGACGAAGAACTGCTCCTCGGACAGGAACAGCTCGCCCGGCGGCAGCAGCGGCCGGCTGCGCTCGCCGTCGAGCAGGCGGTGGCGGGATTCGGTGTCCTGCCAGAAGGCGCGGATCGCCGCGTGCACGTCGCCGTGAAGGCAGAGCGCCGCGTTTTCCGGCAGGTAGTCGAAGAGCGTCGCCGTTTCGTCGAAGAACAGCGGCAGCCAGTATTCGATGCCGGCCGACGGCACGCCGTTGGAAACGTCGCGGTAGATGCCGGATTTTGCCGGATCGCCCTCGAAGGTTTCGCGGAAGCGCTGGCGGAAGCGGCTACGGCCGGCGTCGTCGAGCGGGAATTCGCGCGCCGGCAAGAGGCGGATTTCCGGCACCGGATAGAGCGTGCGCTGGCTGTCGACGTCGAAGGTCTTGATGCTCTCGATTTCGTCGTCGAAGAGGTCGAGCCGGTAGGGGAGCGGCGAACCCATCGGGAAGAGGTCGATCAGCCCGCCGCGGATCGAGTATTCGCCCGGCGAAACCACCTGCGTCACGTGCGCGTAGCCAGCCAGCGTCATCTGCGCGCGCAGCTTCTCGGCCTCAAGCGCTTCACCCTTCTTCAGGAAGAAGGTGTAGGCAGCGAGGTAGGACGGCGGCGCCAGCCGGTAGAGCGCGGTGGCGGCCGGCAGCAGCAGCACGTCGCAGTCGCCGCGCGTTACCGCATAGAGCGTGGCGAGGCGCTCGGAAACGAGGTCGTGGTGCGGCGAAAAGGCGTCGTAGGGCAGCGTTTCCCAGTCCGGCAGCAGGCGTGCGCGAAGATCCGGCGCGAACCAGGGCAGCTCTTCGAGCAGGCGCTGCGCGTCGGCCGGCGAGGCGGTGAGCACCACCAGCAGCCGGCCGGGGCTGCCCGCGGCGAGCGCCGCCAGCGCCAGCGCATCGGCCGAACCGGCCAGTGCCGGCAGCGTCAGATGCCGGCCGGCTGCGGGCAGGGGCGGAAGAAAGGAGGCGAGCGAAGGCAGGTGGTTTGATGCGGACGGCAACGACATGAAGGCGGGCAGTTTGGAAAGGGGTTCGAAGACGGATTCGACAACGGATTCGACAACGGATTCGACAACGGACTCGACGAGGGATTCGGAGAGAAATCCTGCGAGTCTGCGGCGCGTATCCGGCGAGGGGTGCGACGGTGGCGCGGCGACGGTACGGAAAGGTTTCGCATTATCCCGGATTCGGAGGCGGGGCGCATGATGAGCGAGCGCGGGAACAGCACGGCCGCACGAATGCCGGACGATTTGCCTTGCCTCCCGACCTCGCTGTCACGTCTCCGTTCTTTCGCCCTTGTTTCTTCCTCATCCGCCTTCTCTCGTTCGTCTTCCCTTGCCTGCGCCATGGGGCCTTCCTTCGCCCTCGCGCCCTCATCCGCGATCACCGGGATGCTTTCGCTGCCGGCAGGCCACCGCCGGACGCGCTAGAATCCTGCCTCCGCGGCCTTCGCCGCCGGCGCCCGGTGCGCCGCCCTGCCGGCCTTGCGGCCACGTGCGTTTCACCGGAAGCGCATGACCGGAATCACTCGACCTGCCTGAACTGTGCCCTACCTGACCCTCTCCGACGCCTCCCTCGCCTTCGGCCACGTGCCGCTCCTCGACCATGCCGACTTCCAGCTCGACCCCGGCGAGCGCGTCGCGCTGATCGGTCGCAACGGCACCGGCAAATCTTCGCTGCTGTCGGCGCTCGCCGGCCACGGCGCGCTCGACGACGGCGCGGTCTGGCGCCAGCCCGGCGCGCGCATCGGCTACGTGCCGCAGGAGCCGCCGTTCGATCCCGAATTGACGGTGTTCGCGGCGGTGGTCGGTGGCATGGGCACGACCTCGGCGCTGCTCGCCGAATACCACGCAGTCTCGCACCGGCTGGCCGAGAGCGACGCCGAGCACGAGCCGCTGCTCGCCCGCCTGCACACCCTGCAGACCGAACTCGAAGCGCTCGGCGCGTGGGAATACGAAACGCAGGCCGAGCGCGTCATTCAGCGTTTCTCGCTCGACCCGGACGCGAAGGTCGGCAGCCTCTCCGGCGGGCAGAAGAAGCGCCTGGCGCTGGCGCAGGCGCTGGCGGTGTCCCCCGAGGTGCTGCTGCTCGACGAGCCGACCAACCACCTCGACATCGCTGCCATCGAGTGGCTGGAAGAGCAGTTGATCGGATCGAACCTGACGCTGCTCTTCATCACCCACGACCGGCGCTTCCTCGACCGTGTCGCGACGCGCATCGTCGAGCTCGACCGCGGCAAGCTGATGAGCTGCCCCGGCAGCTTCGCCGAGTACCAGAAGCGTAAGGCGCAGATGCTCTACGACGAGGAAATCGCCAACGCCAAGTTCGACAAGTTCCTGGCGCAGGAAGAGGTGTGGATCAGGAAAGGTGTCGAAGCGCGGCGCACGCGCAACGAAGGCCGCGTTCTGCGCCTCGAACAGTTGCGCCGCGATCGCGCCGCACGGCGCGAGCGGCAGGGCAGGGTGGAACTGGCAGTGGATGCCGGCGAGAAGAGCGGCCAGCTGGTTGCCGAGCTGCAGCACGTGACCAAGCGTTTTGGCGATAAAACGGTGGTGCGCGACTTCTCGACCCGCCTGATACGCGGCGACAGGATCGGCCTGATCGGCCCCAACGGTGCCGGCAAGACGACGCTGTTGCGGCTCATTCTCGGCGAACTCGAACCGGACGAGGGCAAGGTGCGCCAGGGCACGAAGATCCAGGTTGCCTACTTCGACCAGTTCCGCAGCCAGCTCGATCCGGAGGCGTCGCTGGTCGACGTGATCTCGCCGGGTTCCGACTACGTCGAGGTTGCCGGCGTCAAGAAACACGTCATCAGCTATCTCGGCGACTTCCTTTTTGCGCCGCAGCGCGCGCGTTCGCCGGTGAAGTCGCTCTCCGGCGGCGAGCGCAACCGCCTGCTGCTGGCGCGCCTCTTCGCGCGGCCGGCGAACGTGCTGGTGCTCGACGAGCCGACCAACGACCTCGACATCGAGACGCTGGAACTGCTCGAAGAGCTATTGCAGGACTACCCCGGCACGCTGTTCCTGGTCAGCCACGACCGCGCGTTTCTGGACGCGGTGGTGACGCAAACCATTGCCGCCGAGGGCAACGGCGTCTGGCACGAATACGCCGGCGGCTACAGCGACTGGGCCAATTACCAGCAGCAGCGCAGAGCGGCGGATGCGGCCGAAGCGCAGGCGACGAAGCTGGCCAACGCGGCGCAGGAAGCGCCGAAGCCGGCGGCCGCAAAACCGCGCAGCGCGCCGGCGAAGCTCTCCTACAAGGATCAGCGCGAACTCGACGGCCTGCCGGCAAAGATCGCCGCGCTGGAAGAAGAACAGAAGACGCTGACGGCGAAGCTCGAAGACCCGGCGCTCTACGCCAGCGACCCGCAGGCGGCGCAGGGCTTCGCCACGCGCCTGTCCGCGATCGACGACGAACTCCTGGCGCTGCTCGAACGCTGGGAGGCGCTGGAAGCGATGACGGCGCAGAACCATTGAGAGGGGCGCGAGAGGGGCACGAGAGGGCGCAGTCTTTCGCGGAAAGGATGAGGAGGCGGGATCGCCGGGCAAGCGGAAGTCGAGGGCGGTAGCGGCTCCGGCGAGCCTCATGCGTTCTCTCCGTCGCCGCGCTTAAATTGCGGTGCACAAACCCTTGCAGTACGATTACGGCTTTTCCCTCGCCGGCCCTGCGTTTCCGCCTGCTTCCGACAATCCCCGTCCGTCTTTTCCTGCCTGTTGCCCCACGCCCATGCGCCCCGTCAAGAAATCCGCCAAACTCGCCAACGTCTGCTATGACATCCGCGGCCCCGTGCTGCAGAAAGCCAAGCAGATGGAGGACGAGGGCCACAAGATCATCAAGCTGAACATCGGCAACCTGGCCGCCTTCGGCTTCGACTCGCCGGAAGAGATCCAGCAGGACATCATCCGCAACCTGCCGAACGCCGCCGGCTATACCGATTCCAAGGGCATCTTCTCGGCGCGCAAGGCGATCATGCACTACTGCCAGCAGAAGAAGATCAAGGGCGTGACGCTGGAAGACATCTACGTCGGCAACGGCGTCTCCGAGCTGATCGTGATGGCCATGAACGCGCTGCTCGACGCCAGCGACGAAGTGCTGGTGCCGGCGCCCGATTACCCGCTGTGGACAGCGGCGATCAGCCTTTCCGGCGGCACGCCCAAGCACTATCTGTGCGACGAGGAAAACGGCTGGCTGCCCGACCTCGACGACATCCGCAGCCGCATCACGCCGAACACCAAGGCCATCGTCATCATCAACCCGAACAACCCGACCGGTGCGCTGTATCCGGACGATCTGCTGAAGGAAATCCTCGCCATCGCCCGCGAGCACCAGCTGATCGTCTATTCCGACGAGGTCTACGACAAGGTGCTCTACGACGGCGTGCAGCACACGGCCATGGCCTCGCTCTCCGAAGACGTGCTGACCATCTCCTTCAACGGGCTGTCGAAGAACTACCGTTCCTGCGGCTATCGCGCCGGCTGGATGGTCGTCTCCGGCGACAAGCGGCGGGCGAAGGACTACATCGAGGGGCTGGAGATGCTCGCCTCGATGCGCCTGTGCGCCAACGCGCCGGGCCAGTACGGCATCCAGACGGCGCTCGGTGGCTATCAGAGCATCGACGATCTGGTCGCCGAAGGCGGCCGGATGCGCCGCCAGCGCGACGTCGCCTACGAGCTGATCACGGCGATTCCGGGCGTTACCTGCGTCAAGCCGAAGGCGACGCTGTACATGTTCCCGCGCCTCGATCCGAAGGTGTATCCGATCGTGAACGACCAGGAATTCATCGCCGAACTCCTGCAGGAAGAAAAGGTGCTGCTGGTTCAGGGCACCGGCTTCAACTGGCCGCACCCGGATCATTTCCGGCTGGTCTTCCTGCCGCACGAGGATGACCTCAAGGAAGCCATCGGTCGCATCGCCCGCTTCCTCGAAGGCTATCGCAAGCGGCATGGCACCGCCTGAGGCGGCCGGCGCCGGGCACGCTTGTCCGTTCCGGTTCGGCCTTCCTCTCCCGGCGCGTTGCGCGCCGGAACACACGGTTTCCCGTTTTTCAATTTTCGTCAGGGGATGCGCATGTCCCCGTCTTGCTTCAGGAAGGTAATCACATGAAACCCATCAACGTAGGTCTGGTCGGCATCGGTACCGTCGGCGGCGGTACCTGGGCCGTGCTCCAGCGCAACGCCGAAGAGATCACCCGCCGTGCCGGCCGTCCGATCCGCATCACCGTCGTCGCCGACAAGAACGTCGAGCTGGCGAAACAGGTCACCGGCGGCGCCTGCCGGATCACCGACGATGCCTTTGCCGTGGTGAACGACCCGGACGTCGAGATCGTCGTCGAGCTGATCGGCGGTTACGGCGTCGCCAGGGATGTGGTGATGCAGGCCATCGCCAACGGCAAGCACGTCGTCACTGCCAACAAGGCGCTCTTGGCCGTGCACGGGACCGAGATTTTTGCGGCCG
>JAVFAT010000020.1:0-15157 GCA_034002385.1 Azospira sp.
CCGTCGCCACCGCCGGTACCCGTGCCACCGCCGTCGCCGCAGCCAGTTCCCGGACCACCGCCGTCGCCACCGCCGGTACCCGTGCCACCGCCGTCGCCGCTGCCAGTTCCCGTACCACCGCCATCGCCGCCGCCAGTTCCCGTTCCACCGCCATCGCCGCCGCCGGTACCTGTGCCGCCGCCGTCGCCGCCGCCGGTACCCGTGCCACCGCCATCGCCGCCGCCGGTACCCGTGCCACCACCATCGCCGCCGCCGGTACCCGTGCCACCACCATCGCCGCCGCCAGTACCTGTGCCGCCACCGCCGGTGCCGGTACCGCTACCGAACGGATCCGTTGGCGATCCACCGGGGGGCGGTGGCGTGAAGAAGTCGCCTCCCCCTCCACCCGGCAGTAAATTGCCGGGTGGAGGCGGGGGAGGCGGCAAGATCGGCGGCATGGGCGGCGGCGGTTCGCTCGGAGGCGGTTCGCTTTTCCCTTCGCGATAAATGGCGTAGATACCGGTATCGCCGAGCGGCTCCGTGTAGTTGGTGGTGACCTCGTCGCTGTTGTAGCGGGAATTGCCCGCACCGGCATAGCTGCCAACCCCTATGCTGCCGCTTATCCTCCCGGTGTAAAGAACCGCACGTCCGCCTGCGCCCGTGCTAATAGTCACAGCCCCCCCCCGTGAAATATCGCCGCCGTCACGATCACCAGCTTCCCGGCCACGTCCGGCATTGAGCACGATGGCGTCTGCGCTGGCATCGGTCGTCGTGATGTTTCTGCTAACTTCGAGAAGCCCCTCCTGGGTCGCAATGTCGATCTTGCCGTTTGAGCTGATTCCCCATACGGTTATGCCGGCGCCTGACTCGTTCGAATCATCGAAAAGTTCACGGATGTTGAGCGCCCTGTTGTTATAGAAGCGAATACCGGCTGAACCGGCCGAGGCCGCCAGACGGCGAACCTGGTTGTTTGTCGCGGTGTTCAGTACATAATCGGCGCCGCGACTGCCGTCCAGTATCAGATCCCAAACATGGAGGTTGCCAGTGCCGCTCACTGTGCTACCGTTGCCGCCACTCAGAACCAATGTTTTGGACACATCAGGCTTGAAAACGGTCAAGTCGCCGTCGATGCGGATGTTGCCGCCACTTACCAGCTTCGTGTTGTAACTGATGCTGGTAGCGCCGCCAATCGTGATGTCGCCGGCGTTTTCGTTGCCGACGGTCAAGTAGCTGAAGTCGTCCACGAATGGACCGGTGAGAAAGTTATCGACGAAATAACTGGCCGGGAGCTGGAGCGTGCCGGCGCCGCCGGCAATGCCAATGGTGGTGCCTGCGGTCAGCGGCTGCACGCGCAAGCGGGTTTGCGCCTTGGGATAAAAGGTCATGCCGGCGAGATTCATCGTGTCGGCGGTCAGCGTCATCTGACCGGTGGTGCCAGGACCCGCATTGCCCAGATCATTCGTCCCCACCGTCAAGGTGCCGCCGGTGCCGGAACTGGAAATTCCCTCGCTGTCGGTCGCGTTGCTCCCGGTTCCCGTGAGGCTGATCGGTGCCGGAAACCCCCGGGCGTAGATGTAGCTGCTGCCGGTATCGACCCCGATGCCGGCACGGCGCGATCCGCTGGCGCCGGCCACCCCGGTCAGGCTCATTGCTCCGTTGCTGGAGGTGATCGTGGAGCCTTGGATATTGATGCCGTTGCTGATGCCCGTACCGTTGCCGCCCAGACCGTCGAGGGTGATCTTGCCATCGCCTTCGGCTTTCAGAATGCTGCCGTTACGCAAATCGATCCCCACCGGATTCTCAGCTGCCGAACCGCCTTGCCAGCCCCTGCCGCGCAGGGTGAGATCAATCCCTGCCGTCAGTTGGGCGTTGTCCAGATAAATGCCCCGGTCCTGCGTGCCGGTGCTAGCCGAACCGGTGGCGTATCCCGTAGCCAGGTCGCTGCCGCCGCCCAGCGTGAGATTGCCGGCAGCGTTGATGTTCGCGCCCGACAACACCTGAATCGAACCGTTGCCGTTGGCCCCGGCATGCAGGACGACAGATCCATGCCCGGCGACGCTGGATTTCGTATTGTGCGTCGTGATGAGGCTTCCCGCGCTCACTTCGATATCGCCGCCAACCTTCACCGTCAGGCTGCCACCAAAATCCGTGTTTTGCGAGGTGGTGATGGTGCCTGCCAGGGTCGCCTTGGCCGCATCGGCGGGTGACTGGATGGTGAGCGAATCGCCGAACGAAAGGCCGTTGAGACTGATATCGCCGCCACCGTCGCTGCGCCCCACGATAATCTGGCTGAAACCATCGTCGAAGATGCCGATCGTGCCGTGTCGCGAGAAGTAGCTCTGCGGCAGTTGCAAGCGGCTTGCATCAGTCGTGAATGTGCCGATGTCGATCGGCCTGCTCGGATTCAACGGCTGCACATGCAAGGTGCCTGCACCATCCACTTCGGTCAAGGAATTGAGAACGAGCTGATCGGCCGTGAGGGTGAGGACCGAGGTTCCATTCAATTTGTTCGCCTTCTCGCTTTCCGTGAGGATGCGCGCGCCGCTCAGGCTGAGTTGATTGGCGGTGAAGTTGCCGGGGCTGGTGGTGCCGGGTCTGCCCTTCAAGGTGATATCGCCGCCGGCCTTGACTTCCAATACGCCGCCATTGCCGACGATACTGCCTGCAAGATTGATGTTGCCGTTGGTTTGCAGGGTTACCGGATCATTGAAGATCGTCGCGCCATCGGCATTGATGGTGCCACTGCCACTCGCTCGTCCGATGGTGATGGAACTGAATCCATCCTTGAAGATGCTACTGGCACCGGACCAGTAGGTCGTTGGCAATAGCAATGTGCCTGTCCCCGTACCCACGCCGATATTGGTGCTATTGGTAAAGGGCTGGACGGTCAGCGCGCCGCTGCTCTGGATGGTCGAGCCGTCAAGGTTGACGCTGTCGGCAGTCAGAGTGATGGCGCTGCTGGAGGCGGTGACATCCGTGCCAGCCGCATAGCCGACGGTTCCGGTCAGATGCAGCGATGGTGCCACGCCACCGGATGCGGTTAATTCGATGGGGCCGCCGTTGGCAAGCAACTTCGCGCTACCACGATCACTGATGCCAAAACAACCTTGGCTCGCAGAACAAGAATTGGACGTGCCGATGCCCTCAATGCGGATGCCGCCCCCCGTGCCGGTGGCGGCAATGGTTGTGGCGTTTTCAAGGGTGACGCCATCGGAACGGGTGCCGTTGCCGCTGGTGGCACTTGCGTCGCCGAAGATGCGGATCGCGTCGGCACTCTCGGCGGCGGATTTAAGGGTGCCAGCCTGATAATTGAAACGTACGCCTGAAGCAAAATTTGTCCCGGTGCCGGTCGATATACCAGTAATGGCTACGGTGCCGGTGCCGCTGTCGATGGTCCACGCGCCTCCTCGACCTTCGATCAGTACGCCGTTGGTCCCGTCTGCGCCTGGTTTGCTTTTGCCGCGAATGACGATATTGCCGCCATCCGAGAGCAAGGTCGGGCGGTACATGCGGATGCCGTTCTCCGTGGCAACCCCTGCGGCATATCCGATGGCATAGCCGGTGGCGATGTCGCTGCCGCCACCCAGAATGATGTCGCCGCCGTTGGTCTTGATCGAGGTCTGAGCGGTGCCTTCCGTACCCAGCGTAATGCTCCCGGCGCCGGTGCCGTCGGAATCCGAGGCATTGGCCTGGAACACCACATTGAGCTTGTGTGCGTTGCTGTTTTGGGTCGCGTCGATGGTGGTGTTGCCGGCCATCGTGATGTTGCGGTAGGCCTTCAGCGTCAGGGTCGCATCATTGGCCATCGCACCGGTGACGATGCTGTTATTGACTGCGATGTCTCCGGCATTTCCGGTAGCGCCACAAGTCACGCCGCCGGTACAGGAACCTGTGCCCGTCGTGTCGATGGTGACGCTGGTGCCTGCATTCAACGCATTGACGATGTTGGTGGGCGTTACCTGCCCTCCGCTGTTGGCGATGGTGATGTTGACGGGGTCCAGCAACCATTCGCCGCCGGCCCCGGCATTTACCATTCCGCTCACGCCGAGCACATGCCCCGAGGTCTCGACCTTGCCGCCCGTGCCGCCGCCCGCGCCGGTAGCGCGGATCGCGCCGTCCATCTGCGTGAAGCCGCCGGCCTTGGCCACGTCCGACCACAGCACCGCCGTCCCGCCAGCGCCGACTTTTGTGGCGGAAACGTCGATGCGGGCGCCGGCTTGCATGGTCACGGTGGTGGCTTCATGGAGCGCATCCGGGTCGTCATAGACGCGGCGCGCTTCGTTCGCGCCCCCCTGCCAGTCGCCGCCCACCAGCACGGCACCGCCGCCGGTGGCGCCGGAGGCGTCGAGCTGGCTGCCTGCGGCGAGCAGGATGTCGTCGGCTTCGAGGCGGATCACCCCGCCGACCTCGGTGAGGCTGCTGGCTTCCAGGCGGCCGCTGTTGACGATGCTGCCTTGCAGGTTCTCGGCCGCCCGCGCGGAGAGCAGGATCAGCCCGCCCGGCGCTTCGACCGCGTGGCCGTTGTCCACCAGGGCCGCGAGGGTGGCGGGTTCGACCTGGATGCCGGCGAGCCGGTCGCCGGCGAATTGCAGGGTGTAGGCTTCGCCCGCCGCCAGCGCCACGGTGCCGAGCTGGGCGACGACGACGCCTTCGTTGCGCACTTCGGGCGCCAGCAGGGCGATGTAGCCGCCGAGCTCGGCGGTGAGCGTGCCTTCGTTGACGACGCTGCCGGTGGCGCCGTTGCGGGTGAAATGATCCCGGCCCGCCATGAAGTCGTCGGTGCCGATGCGGTGGGTGGTGGCGACCAGGGCGCCCACGTTCACGCTCGAACCGGGGGCGAAGTAGACGCCGCCGGGGTTGGTCAGGAAGACCTGGCCGGTGGCGTTGATCTGGCCGAATATCTGGCTGGGATTGCCGGAGAGCACGCGATTGAGGGTGACCGCGCTGCTGGACGGCTGGATGAAGTTCACCGTGGCGCCGCTGCCGACGTTGAAGGTCTGCCAGTCGATGGCGGCGCGCTGGGTGGACTGGGTGATGTTCATCGTCGCCCCGGATTGGGCGATGCTGGCGCTGCCGGCGACCACCTGGCCGCCGGCGGGCAGGGCGGCGGGCGGCGGGGCCTGCGCAAAAGTCGGCGCCGGCGAGACGGCGACCAGCGGCGCGACGAGCAACGCGGCGCGCGAGGCGCGCTTGCCGCGCGCCTTGACGATTTCGGCCACGGCGATCCAGCTGCGGGTGAGTTCGTTCCAGATCAGACGATAGGTCTTGTTCATGATCGAGTCTTCTCCAATCGCTTTCTTCCGCCGTTCAGAACGGCAGCATGACGCTCGCCCACAGGCGGTCCTTGACGAGCGAGCCGTCCTGATCCTTGCCGGTGGCCGTGGGGTTGGGGTTGTCGCCGATGCGGCGCGCCCAGGCAAGCCTGGCGGCGAAGCCGTTTTCGGCCTGCCAGCCGAGGGCGAGGCCGGCGCCTTCCAGCACGATGGCGTTGGGGGCGGCCGCGCCGACGAAGTCGTTGCGGGCATTCACCTGCACGCGGCCCCGGTCGTAGAAGGGCGTCAAGGTGAAGCCGTGGGGCAGCCGGATGCGGGCTTCCAGATTGAACATCTGGCCGATGGCGCCGCCGGCTTCGCTGGCCGGATAGGCGCGCACGCCCTGGGCGCCGCCCAGGTAGAACTTTTCCGACGAATCGAGGTTGTCGCGCGTCCATTGGCCGGAGAGGGCGGCAAACAGGGTGACATCGGCGGTGAGGAGCTGCTGGCGCGACACGGCATAGCGCCACTTGCCGAAGCGGCCGTGGGTGCGCGCGGTGGCGGCGTCGGCCGCCTTGTTCGGCGAGCCGTCGAGATCGAGCTCGCCGGTGCTGTAGAACAGGCTGGCGGTGTTGGCGCCGCCGCCGCCCAGTTTGTCGAACAGGTTGCCGCTGAGTCCCACGGTGGTGCTTTGCAGCCGGTAATTCGTGGTGGTGGCGTCGTTGGCGCGGTTGTCGAACGTCTTGCGGTCGTGGTTGATCAGCAGGTAAAGATTGCGCAGTCGCGAGCGGACGACGGGGTAGCTGGCTTCCAGTCCGACGCTGTCGGAACTGCCCTTGCCGTTCATGGCGGCGAACTCGGGGGCCACCAGGCGATAGCGCAACGCCGATGCGTTGATCCCGACGCGCCAGCCGTGCAGGCCGACAGGCAGGCCGTAGGCCGCGCGCAGGTATTCCGTGCCCTTGGCATGCAGGTAGTTGGCGGAAAGCAGGTCGCCCATGCCCAGCGGGCTGTTGAGGGAGAGGTTGGCGAGCAGGCGCTCCGCCCCGGTGGAGCGCGAGCCCGTGTTGTCGGCGCCGATTTCGAAACGGGCGAGCGGCTCGTCGGAAAGTTTGAGCGCCAGCGCGGTTTCGCCTTCGCTCTCGCCGCTCCGGAAGTTGCCGGTGACCGCGACGCCCGGCAGGTCGTCGATCAACAGCAGGGCGCGGTCGATGGCCTCGGCGTTGAGCTTCTCGCCGCGCGCTTGGGCTTTATCCATCATGCCGAGCACGGTGGATGACTTGAGGCGCAGCGGCGGGTCGCCTTCGATGATCGCGCCGCCGAAGACGGCTTCCACGATCTGGATGGTGACGGTGCCGTCGCGAATGTCCTGTTGCGGCAGATAGGCGCGCACCACCCAGCCCGCTTCGCGATAGGCGGCCGCGACGGCTGCGGCGGCCTTTCTGAGTTCGTCCAGGCCGAGCGGGCGGCCGAGATAGGCGGCGACGGCCGGGGCAAGCCGTTCGTCGCTCAGCAAGGTGTTGCCGGCGAAGCGGAAGCTTGTGACCGTGACCCGCGTGCCTTCGGGTGCGGTCAGCGGCGCGGGTTCGGCGGGTTTTGCGGGCAGCGCTTCGCGCGGCAGCGTCGATGTCCGTTCCTGTTCGATCTGTTGGCGCAGCGCGCCTGCGTCGGGCTGGGCATTGACGACGAATGGCGCGCTGCCCAGCAGCAGGCAGCAGATGCGAGGCAGCGAGGCCCCCTTGAGCAAGGTGTGCATGGTGAGCGGGCTTTGTCTCGGATGATGGGTGCGGCTATTTTTGTTGAGACGGCCAACGGGCATCTTTGCGAATCCGCACAAAGGCTTTGCGGATTCGGAAAACTGGCACGGCACCCCGAAATTTCACGAAAATGCAGGCCTGTCGTTTTTCCGTCCGGCCCGATGCACTCTCTCGAACCCTCATCCGATCCTTCGCCCCGCGTGTTGCTCGTGGACGATTCGCTCGACGAATTGCGCCTGCTGTCGGACATGCTGCGCGCCGAGCATTTCCGGCTGACGGTGGCGACCGACGGCCGCGCCGGTTACCAGCGTGCGGTGGTGAGCCAGCCCGACGTCATCCTGCTCGACGTGGCCATGCCGCAGATCGACGGTTTCGGCACCTGCCGGCTGCTCAAGGCCGACCCGGCGACGCGGCACATTCCGGTGATTTTTCTCACGGCGCGCAACGCGCCGGAGGAGCGGCTGCGCGGCCTGCAACTGGGCGGCGTCGATTACGTCGCCAAGCCCGTCCTGGCGGCGGAAGTCGTGGCGCGCATCCGCATCCACCTGAGCCTGCGCGGCGCGCGGCCGGCGCAGACGCCCGCGCCGGGCGCGGCCGATCCCGACGAAGTGCTCTTCGAGGCGGCGACCCGCGAGATTCGCGACCATCTCGATTGCCTGCCCGCCGTTCCCGATATCGCGCAACGGCTGGGCACCTACGACAAAAAGCTGGGGCAGATCTTCCGCCGCCGGCTGGGCATGACGGTTTCGGCGTTCATCGGCGAGGAACGCATTCGCCTGGCCCGCCGGCTGCTCGACGAAACGCCGATGACCGTGGAGCAGATCGCCCTCCACGTCGGTTTCGGCACCGGCGCGAATTTCACCACCGCGTTTCGCAAGCGCATGGGCATGACGCCGACCCATTACCGGCAGGCGATGC
This sequence comes from Azospira sp., assembly GCA_034002385.1. Classification (GTDB taxonomy): domain Bacteria; phylum Pseudomonadota; class Gammaproteobacteria; order Burkholderiales; family Rhodocyclaceae; genus Proximibacter. Next base: position 7,907 of record JAVFAT010000020.1, read on the forward strand.
GCGCGCTGCCGGACGAGGACGCATGACGGCGCGCGCCTGGTGCGGCCTGTGGCTGCTGCTGTTCGTCCTGCCCGGCTGGACGGCCGAGCTGCGCCTCAAGGGCGACGAAGCGCAGGTGGCGTTGAGCCGGGCGGCGCTGGCTTTCGAGGACAGGGAGGCGCGCCTGGACATCGAGACGGTGGCGCGCACGGCCGCATTTGCGCCCCGTCCCGAGCTGCTGCGCGGCGGCCTCTCGAAATCGGCGATCTGGCTGCGCTTCGATATCGCCAACGACGCGCCGCACGCGCTGACGCGCTGGCTGGTGGTACGACCGGCCACCTTGCTGGATGTCCAGGCCTTCGTGCCGCAGGAAGATGGCTGGCGCCACATGCGCGCCGGCAGCGCCATCCCGTTCGCGGAGCGTCCGGTGAATGCCGCCGTGCCGGCGTTTCCCGTGACGCTGGCGCCGGGCCAGACGACCACCCTTTACCTGCGCGTGGCGGGGCCGAAAGCCAAGCCGATCCAGCCCGTATTGTGGGACCCGCTGGAATTCCGTACCCGGCAGGGGGAAACCCGGCTGTTCGACGGCTTGCTGCTCGGCGGTCTGATCGTCATGACCCTGGTGGCGACCCTGCTGCTGGTGCTGTTCCGCGATCGCGTCTTCCTCTTCAATGCGCTGGCGACGGGCACCTATTTCCTCGGCGAGTTCAACGCCAAGGGCTATGCGCTGATGCATTTGTGGCCCCAAGCGGTCGATTTCACCGTGCGCGGCGCACCCCTGTTCGTCGCTTTGGGCGTCGGCCTCAATCTGCTGTTTCTGCGCGCCCTGTTAAGGACGCGGGAACGCGCACCGCGCATCGACCGGCTCTTGCTGTTGCTGCTCGCGGCCGAATGGGCGATGCTGCCCGGCCTCTTGTTCGGCGATCTCGATTTCTGGAAAAGCCTTTCCTTGCCGCAGCACTTTCCCGTCACGGCGGTCATGGTGCTGGTCGGCATTCATGCCGTCTTGCGCGGCGTGCATGCCGCCCGTTATTACACGGCGGCTTACTTCCTCTTGGCGCTGGGCGCCCTGGGACAGGGTATGCCGCTCGCCGGCATCGGCCTCAACCCGGGACTCACCCTTTATCTGCTGCCGCTGGGCATGCTGCTCAACAACCTCTTCCTGATGGCGGCGGCGGTCGACCGCGTGATCGGCGAGCGCAGGGACAAGCTGCTCGCGCAGGCCGCATTGCTCGAAGAGCGCGCCGCGCAGGAAGCGACGCTGCAACGAACCGTCGACGAGCGTACCGCCCAGCTGAACGAGGCGCTAATCGAAACCCGCAAGGCGCATCGGGCGCAAAGTCGTCTGGTGGCCTTCATCAGCCATGATCTGCGCGCGCCGCTGGCCACCATCGTCAGTTGCGCGCAACGTCTTGCGGCCAGCCCCGATCCCGAGGTTCGCCGCCATCGGACAACCGTCGAGCGCAGCGCGCAGCACCAGCTGGAGCTGATCGACGATCTCGTCGAATACGCACGCGGCGAACTCGACCGGCTCGAACTGACGCCTGCGCCGACCTTTCTGAACGACTGGCTCGACGGCATCGCCGCCCAGGCGGAATTGCTGGCGGCACGCCAGGGCAACCGCTTCAGTCTCGATATCGACCCGGACTTGCCGCCCGTCGCGCTGTTCGACCCCAAGCGCCTGCGACAGGTGCTGCTCAACCTGCTGGGCAATGCCGCCAAATTTACCCGGGACGGCGAAATCCGCCTGAGCGTGCGCGTGACGGCGCAAACGGCCGCAGCGCAGACGCTCGAATTCGCCGTCGAGGATACCGGCAGCGGGATTCCGGAGGCCGATATCGATCGCATCTTTGAACCTTTCGAGCGGCGCAAGACGGCCCGCGAGGGTTACGGCTTGGGGTTGAGCATCGCCAGACAGATCGTCCGCGCCATGGGCGGGGATCTCGCGGTCAGCAGCCGGCCCGGCGCCGGCAGTCGCTTCGCCTTCGCCGTGACGCTGCCGACCGCCGCCGAAGCCGACGTTGCGGCGCCCGACGACGTGTTCGTCCTGCCCGAACCCTTCGGCAGGGGGCTGAAGGTGCTGGTCGCCGACGACGATGCCGGCAGCCGGGAGTACTTGTGCGAAGTGCTTGCCAGCGCCGAATTCGATGTCGCACCCGCCATCGACGGCGCCGAGGCGCTGCGATTGTGCGAAGCGCAGCGCTTCGACCTGCTGCTGCTGGATCAGGACATGCCCGGCATGAGCGGTTGGGATGTGCTCCGGGCGCTGCACGTGATGCAAGGGCAAGCGGCGCCGCCGGCGGTGCTGTGCTCGGCGACGCGCCCCCATCCTCCGGCGGATTTCCCCTCAGGCATCGCTTTCGCCGCCACCCTGCTCAAGCCGGCAACGGCCGGCAAGTTGTTGCAAACACTGAAAGAGATTCTGGAGCCGGCTTCCCCGATATCGCCGGCACCGGAGACGCCGCCGGATGCCGAGCTGGCATCGTTGCGCGCCTTGATCGCCGGCGGAGATATCACGGAAATCGAGGAATGGGCCGAACAATTACGCAACGGCCAACCGCGTTACGCGGAGTTTGCAGGTCAAGTCCGCGAGGCTGCGCTCCGCATTGATCTGCCGGAGCTGGAACGACTCGCCGACGCTCGCAATACCCGGCGATAAGGGAATCCCGTTCTTGTTCGACGTTAGATGGAGAGGCGACAACTTATGGGCCGTTAATCCTAGCCGAAGTGCCCCTGCTAGATGTCAATGCAAAGCGATAAGCACAGCTACAGATCTGGCTTGCGAGGTAGCCCCGGAGTAGCACCGGGCGAGCACAAAAGCAAACGGCTTAGAGTGGTAATCTCTAAGCCGTTGATTTTTAACGCATAATTCTGGCGTCCCCACGGGGATTCGAACCCCGGTTCACACCGTGAAAGGGTGTTGTCCTAGGCCTCTAGACGATAGGGACTTCGTCGTTCTTGGTGGAGGTACGCGGGATCGAACCGCGGACCTCTTGCATGCCATGCAAGCGCTCTCCCAGCTGAGCTATACCCCCAAAAGAGAGGCCGCATTATACCGATGCGCCTTCGCGTGTAAACCCGTCGCGGAAAAATATTTACAGGACCTTGCCTGGGTTCATCAGGCCGCGCGGATCGATGGCCCGCTTGACGGCGCGCATCAGGTCCATTTCGACGTCGCTTTTGTAGCGCGGGAGTTCGGCGCGCTTGAGCTGGCCGATGCCGTGCTCGGCCGAGATCGTGCCGCCGAGCTCATGCACGAGGTCGTGCACGATGCGGTTGACCGATCCGGTCTGGGCGATGAAGTCGGCGTTGTCCTGCGCCGAGGGCTTGGACTGGTTGTAGTGCAGGTTGCCGTCGCCGAGGTGGCCGAAACAGACGATGCGCAGGCCGGGGAAGGCGGCGGCGAGCGCCGCGTCGCAGCGCTCGATGAATTCGGCGACGCGCGAGACGGGCAGCGCGATGTCGTGCTTGATCGAGATGCCCTCGATCTTCTGCGCTTCGGAGATGTTCTCGCGCAACGCCCAGAGGGCCCGTGCCTGCGCTTCGTTCGCGGCGATGGCGGCGTCGCGCGCCTCGCCGACGGCGACGGCGGCGGCGAGCACGTCGGCGAGCGCCTCGTCGAGGTCGGATTCCATCGTGTCGGAGAGTTCGATCAGCACCTGCCAGGGCGAGGCGTCGGGCAGCGGGTCGCGGCTGTCCGGGATGTGCTTCAGCACCAGGTCAAGCGCCGGGCGGCCGACCAGTTCGAAGGCCGTGACGCGGCCACCGATCTTTTGGCGCAGCCGCGTGAGCAAGGCGACGGCCGCCGCGGGCGTCGGCACGCTCGCCCACGCGGTTGCAACGGCGCGCGGGCGCGAAAAGAGTTTGAGCACGGCGGCGGTGATGAGGCCGAGCGTGCCTTCGGCGCCGATGAAGAGGTGCTTGAGGTCGTAGCCGGTGTTGTCCTTGCGCAGCCCGCGCAGGCCGTTCCAGACGCGGCCCTCGGGCAGCACGACTTCGAGGCCGAGGCACAGTTCGCGTGCGTTGCCGTAGCGCAGCACCTGCACGCCGCCGGCGTTGGTGGCGAGGTTGCCCCCGAGGGTCGCCGTGCCTTCCGCCGCGAGGGAGAGCGGGAAGAGGCGGCCGGCCGCTTCCGCCGCCGCCTGCACGGCGGCGAGCGTGCAGCCGGCTTCGGCGACGAGGGTGTTGTTGTCGGTGTCGATGGCGCGGATGCGGTTGAGCCGTGCGAGGCTGACGACGACTTCCCCATTTGTCGGCGTGGCGCCGCCGCACAGGCCGGTGTTGCCGCCCTGCGGCACGATGGCCACGCTGGCCGCCGCGCAGGCGCGCACCACGGCGGCGACTTCTTCCGTGTTCGCCGGCCGTACCACGCACAGCGGCTGTCCCGAGTAGCGACCGCGCCAGTCGGTCGCATGGGGCGCGATCTCGAAGGGTTCGGTGAGGCAAAAGTCGGCGCCGACGAGACGGCGCAGCGTGTCGATCAGATCATTCATGCCAGTGTCGCATACAGATCGTGCACGTCGCAGTCGGTGACCGTCACCTCGGCGAATTCGCCGACTTCAAGGTCATGGCCGTCGGCGATGTAGACGAGGCCGTCGATGTCCGGCGCGTCGCCCGCGCTGCGTGCGATGGCACCTTCCTCGTCGATGTCGTCGACGAGCACCGTCAGCGTCCTGCCGATCTTCGTTTCGAGGCGTTGCGTCGAGATGTCTTCCTGATGGCGCATCAGGCGCATCTTGCGCTCCTCGCGCACTTCGTCCGGCAGTGCGCCGGGCAGGGCGTTGGCCGCCGCGCCCTCGACGGGCGAATAGGCGAAGGCGCCGACGCGGTCGAGCTGCGCGGCGTCGAGGAAGTCGAGCAGCTCGTTGAATTCGCTTTCCGTCTCGCCGGGGAAGCCGGCGATGAAGGTGGAACGGATCGTCAGCTCCGGCACGGCCTGGCGCCAGGCGGCGATGCGGTCGAGTACCTTGTCCACGTCGCCGGGACGCTTCATCAGCTTGAGGATGCGCGGACTCGCGTGCTGGAAGGGTACGTCCAGATAGGGCAGCAGCTTGCCTTCCGCCATCAACGGTAGCAGGTCGTCGACGCTCGGGTAAGGATAGACATAGTGCAGGCGAATCCACATACCCAGTTCGCCGAGTTCGCGACAAAGCTCGAAGAGTCGCGTTTTGACGGGCTTGCCGCTGGCAAAACCGGTGCGGTATTTCACATCGACGCCGTAGGCGCTGGTGTCCTGCGAGATGATGAGCAACTCGCGCACGCCGGCGTCCGCCAGGGTCTCGGCTTCGGCGAGTACTTCGCCGATGGGCCGGCTTACCAGGTCGCCGCGCAGGCTCGGAATGATGCAGAAGCTGCAACGGTGATTGCAACCTTCGGAAATTTTCAGGTAAGCGTAGTGGTCGGGCGTCAGGCGGATACCCTGGGCCGGCACGAGATCGACGAAGGGGTCATGCTGCGGCGGCAGATGGGCGTGGACGGCGTCCATGACTTCCTGCAGCGCGTGCGGGCCGGTGACGGCGAGCACGTTCGGATGCGCGTCGCGCACCACGTTGCCCTTGGCGCCGAGGCAGCCGGTGACGATGACCTTGCCGTTCTCGGCGAGCGCTTCGCTGATGGCATCGAGCGATTCCTCGACCGCGGCGTCGATGAAGCCGCAGGTGTTGACGACGACGAGGTCGGCGCCGTCGTAGCTGCCGGAGATTTCATAGCCCTCGGCACGCAGCCGGGTGAGGATCTGCTCGGCGTCGGAGGCCGCTTTCGGGCAGCCGAGCGAGACGAAACCGACCCGGGGAATCTTCTTCTGCTTGCCGCGCGCCACTTATTTTTTCTTTTCGGCGGTTTCGTGGGCTTGGGGATACTGAAAGCCGGTGAACATCTTCTTGGTCTGTTCCTGGATGTTCTCCTGCATCTGCTGGAACATCTTCTGGCTCTGTTCGACGTAGGCGCCCATCATGTTCTGCATCGCCGGCCCCTGGAAACTGAGGAATTGCGACCAGAGGTCCTTGTTCATCGCCGGATTGTCGCCGTACAGATGCTTGGCCTGCTCCTGCAATTTCTTCTGCATGTCGCTGAAGGCGTTGATGTTGTTTTCGAGGTATTGGCCCATCATGCCCTGCATGGCATGGCCGTAGAAGCGGATCATCTGCGCCAGCAGGTCGGAGGTGAACATCGGCGCGCCGCCGGCTTCCTCTTCCAGAATGATCTGCAGCAGGATGCTGCGCGTCAGGTCGTCGCCCGTCTTGGCGTCCACGACGCGGAACTCCTCGTGCTTCAAGACCAGTTCCTTGACGTCGACCAGCGTGATGTAGGTGCTGGTGCGCGTGTCGTAGAGACGGCGATTCGGATATTTCTTGATGAGACGGACCGGTTCGGCCATGTTCTTATCCTCTCCTGATGTTTGCGGCGCCATCCGCGGGATGGCGCCGGTGGTGCTGGTTACTGCAGATACAGGCCGCCGTTGATGTTCAGCGTGGCGCCGGTCATGTAGCCGGCGAGTTCCGAGGCGAGGTAGGAGCACAGGGCGCCCATCTCTTCCGGCTTGGCCAGACGCTTCATCGGGATGGTGTCGACGATGCTCTTCAGCACGTCCTCGCGGATCGCCATCACCATCTTGGTGGCGACGTAGCCGGGGGCGATGGCGTTGACCGTGACGCCCTTGGTGGCGAGTTCCTGCGCCAGCGCCTTGGTGAAGCCGATCACGCCGGCCTTGGCGGCCGAGTAGTTGGTCTGGCCGGCCTGGCCCTTGACGCCGTTCACCGACGAGATGTTGATGATGCGGCCCCAGCCGCGCTCGGCCATCTTGGCGGAAACCTGCTTGGTCATGTTGAACAGGCTGGAGAGGTTGGTGGCGATGACGGCATCCCACTGGTCCTTTTCCATCTTCGCGAACATGCGGTCGCGCGTGATGCCGGCGTTGTTGACGAGAATGTCGATCGGGCCGGCGGCGGCTTCGGCTTCCGCGACCATCTTCTGGCAGTCCTCGATATTGGAGACGTCGCCCGCGACGCAGACGAAATCCTTGAAGCCGGCCTCGGCCATTTCCTTCAGCCACTCGTCCTTGTTGTCGAACTCGGGATGGTAGGCGGCGACGACCTTGTAGCCGTCCTTGGCGAAGGCCTGGCAAATGGCGGTGCCGAGGCCGCCCATGGCGCCGGTGACGAAAGCGGTGCGTTGAGTCATGGTTCTTCCTTTCCCTTCTGGTTGGTGTTGTTAAGCTTTTTCCTTGACGTAGCGGCCGGGCGCCGGTTCGCCGGGCGGATGTTTCTTGCTGCC
>JAVFAT010000021.1:0-14959 GCA_034002385.1 Azospira sp.
CCGGCCGCCTGTTCGCCGCCCATCACCGAGATGCGGGCGTTCGGCCACATCCACAGGAAGTGCGGCGAGTAGGCGCGGCCGCACATGCCGTAGTTGCCGGCGCCGAACGAGCCGCCGATGACGACGGTGAATTTCGGCACTTTTGCCGTGGCCACCGCCGTCACCATCTTGGCGCCGTCGCGGGCGATGCCGCCGTTCTCGTACTTGCGGCCGACCATGAAACCGGTGATGTTCTGCAGGAAGACGAGCGGGATGCCGCGCTGGGCGCAGAGTTCGATGAAATGCGCGCCCTTCAGCGCCGATTCCGAGAACAGGATGCCGTTGTTGGCGACGATGCCGACCGGGTAACCGAAGATGCGCGCGAAGCCGCAGACCAGCGTGGTGCCGTAGCGCGCCTTGAACTCGTCGAAATCGGAGCCGTCGACCAGGCGGGCGATGATTTCGCGCACGTCGAAGGGTTTCTTCGTATCGGTCGGGATGACGCCGTAGAGTTCTTCCGCCGGGTAGAGCGGCTCGACCGGCGGCAGCAGGCTCACCGGCGGCCGCTTCTGCCAGTTCAGGTCGCGCACGATGCGCCGGGCGATCGCCAGCGCGTGCGCGTCGTTCTCGGCCAGATGGTCGGCGACGCCGGAGACGCGGGTATGCACGTCGGCGCCGCCGAGGTCTTCCGCCGTCACCACTTCGCCGGTTGCCGCCTTCACCAGCGGCGGGCCGCCGAGGAAGATCGTACCCTGCCCGCGGACGATGATCGATTCGTCGCACATCGCCGGCACGTAGGCGCCGCCGGCGGTGCACGAACCCATCACGGCGGCGATCTGCGGAATGCCGGCCGCCGAGAGATTGGCCTGGTTGAAGAAGATGCGGCCGAAGTGTTCCTTGTCCGGGAACACTTCATCCTGCATCGGCAGGAAGGCGCCGCCCGAGTCCACCAGGTAGATGCACGGCAGCCGGTTCTCCAGCGCGATCTCCTGCGCGCGCAGGTGTTTCTTCACCGTCAGCGGGTAGTAGGTGCCGCCCTTCACCGTCGCGTCGTTGGCGACGACCATGCACTCGACACCGTTTACGCGGCCGATGCCGGCGATCACCGAGGCGGCAGGCACGTCGCCGCCGTACATGCCGTGCGCGGCGAGCTGCGAGATTTCGAGGAAGGGCGTGCCCGGATCGAGCAGGCCGGCGACGCGCTCGCGCGGCAGCAGCTTGCCGCGCGCCAGATGTTTCTGGCGCGCCGCTTCCGGGCCGCCGAGGGCGATCTGTTCCACCGTTACGCGCAGATCGTCCACCACTGCCCGCATGGCCGTCGCATTCGCCTGGAAATCGGTGCTGCGCGGGTTGATTTCTGTTTTAAGTATCGTCATGTCTCCTCGCGGTCTGGAAAACCGGAACCCTTCGCCACGGAGAAAGCCGGAGCGTTTCGTGCTCGCTCTTCTCCGTTTTTCTGTGCCAAGTTGTTCCTACAACTCCCTCAACTCCCGAATCCATTTCTCCAGTTTCACCGGCTCGTGCCCCGCCATCGCGGTCAGTACCGCTTCCGGCGTTTCGGCGTCCTGCAACAGGCCACGGTGTTCGGGACGCATGAAACCTTCGTCGACCGCGCGGTCGCAGAGTGCGATCAGCGGGGCGAAATAGCCGGCGACGTTCACCAGGCCGACGGGCTTCTCGTGAAAGCCGAGCTGGCCCCAGGTCAGCACTTCGCACAGTTCCTCGAAAGTGCCGAAGCCGCCAGGCAGCGCGACGAAGCCGTCGGAAAGTTCGGCCATGCGTGCCTTCCTGGCGTGCATCGAGCCGACGACTTCCAGCCGCGTCAGCTCAAGATGGCCGACTTCCTTCTGCATCAGCGCCTCGGGGATGACGCCGATGGCTTCGCCGCCGGCGCGCAGGCAGGCGTCGGCGACCAGCCCCATCAGGCCGATGTTGCCGCCGCCGTAGACGAGGCCGATGCCGCGTTCGGCGAGCAGTTCGCCCATCGCCGTTGCCGTGGCTGCGTACTCCGGGCGCCGGCCCCTGGCCGAACCGCAGAAGACGCACAGGCGCTTCGGTTGCCAGTCGTGCATCAGAACTCCCTGCCGGCCAGCCGCGCTTCGAGCTGCGGCAGGCGGTCGGCACCGAAGAAAGGTTCGCCGTCGCAGAAGATCAGCGGCGAGCCGAACACGCCTTTCTCGATGGCATGCGCCACCTCGGCTTTCAACCGCTCCTTGACCGCCGGCGACTCGACCGCCGCGGCCAGCGCCGCGCGTTCGGCGCCGACGCCGGCGGCGAGGTCTAGCACCACGTCCGGGTTCGAGACGTCGCGGTCGTCGACGAAGAGGGCGCGATAGACGGCGTGCGCGAACACCCGCGCCTGTGCGCAGTCGCGCTCGTGCAGCCAGTAGTAGGCGCGCGCCGCGACCTGCGTCGGCAGCGGGAAGCGGGAGGGCTGCCGGTACGGGATGCCCATGAAGCGCGCCGAGCGGGCGAAGTCGAACAGCGAGTATTCGCCCTTGAGCGGCACCGTCGTCAGCGGCGCCGCGCCGGTGGCCTTGAAGATCACGCCGAGCAGCACCGGCCGCCATTTCACCTTGCGTCCGTACTTGGCGGCGAGTTCGTCGATGCGCTCGGCGGCGAGATAGCCGTAGGGCGACGAAAAGTCGAAATAGAACTCCAGCGGGGCTTTTGTTTCGCTCATGGCTTTCCTCCTCAGTTTTTCGGCTTCGGCCACAGCACCATCTGCGTGCAGCGGAACAGCGCCAGCCGGCGGTCGCCGTCGCCGAACACCTCGGCGTCCCACACCTGCGTGTTGCGGCCGGCGTGCGCGGCCGTGGCCACGCAGCGGATCGTACCCGCGCGCTGCGTCGAGAAGAAGTTGGTCTTCAGCTCGATCGTCGTGAAGCTCTCGGCGCCCTCGGGCAGGTGCGCGATCGTCGCGAAGCCGGCGGCGGTGTCGGCCAGCGCGATCACCGACGCCGCATGCAGGAAGCCGTTGGGCGCCAGCATCTCCTTCTTGATCGGCATTTCCATGTCGAGCCGGCCGGGCGTGACCGAGGTCACCCGGAGGCCGAACCAGCCGGGCAGGTAGCCCTCGGCGCGACGGGTGAAGTCCTCGGGCGAGGCTTCGGGGCGGAGTTTGGCGGCCATGATTACGCGTCGACGATGGCGCGGCCGATGACCAGCCGCTGGATGTCGTTGGCGCCCTCGTAGATCTGCGAGACGCGCACGTCGCGGTAGATGCGCTCGACCGGGAAGTCGCTGGTGTAGCCGTAGCCACCGTGGATCTGGATGGCGTCCGAGCAGACCTTCTCGGCGATCTCGGAGGCGAACATCTTGGCCATCGACGCTTCCTTCAGGCAGGGCTTGCCGGCGTCCTTCAGCATCGCGGCGCGCCACACCATCAGGCGCGCGGCATCGACCTGGGTGGCCATGTCGGCGAGGCGGAAGCTGACGGCCTGGTGGCCGGTCAGCGGCACGCCGAAGGCGACGCGGTCCTTGGCGTACTTCACCGCCGCGTCGAGCGCCGAGCGGGCCATGCCGACCGACTGCGCGGCGATGCCGATGCGGCCGGCTTCGAGGTTGGAGAGGGCAATGCGGTAGCCGTCGCCTTCCTTGCCGAGCAGGCAGGAAGCGGGAATGCGGCAGTTCTCGAAGATGATCTGCGCGGTGTCGGAAGCCTTCTGCCCCATCTTCTCCTCGATGCGGGCGACGATGTAGCCCGGCGTCTCGGTCGGCACCAGGAAGCAGGAGATGCCCTTCTTGCCGGCGGCCTTGTCGGTCACCGCAAAGACGATCGCCACCTGCGCATGCTTGCCGGTGGTGATGAACTGCTTGACGCCGTTCAACACGAAATGGTCGCCGTCGCGCGTCGCGCGCGTGGTGATCGCCGAGGCGTCGGAACCGGTGTGCGGCTCGGTCAGGCAGAAGCAGCCGAGCATGTCGCCACGGGCAAGCGGCTTCAGGTACTGCGCCTTCTGCGCGTCGCTGCCGTACTTCAGCGTGATGCCGCAGGCCAGCGAGTTCTGCACGCTGACGATGGTCGAGGTGGCGCCGTCGCCGGCGGCGATCTCTTCGAGCATCAGCACCAGGCTCATGTAGTCCATGCCGGCACCGTCCCACTCCTCGGGCACGGTGACGCCCATTGCGCCGAGCGCGCCGAGCTCCTTCAGCGCTTCGGCCGGAAAGGTGTGGTTGCGATCCCACTCGCCGGCGAAGGGGGCGAGGCGCTCCTGCGCGAATTCGCGCATCGAGTCGCGGATCATTTCCTGTTCTTGCGTGAGGATCATGCTGATTTCTCCAGAAAAACTTTTTGTAGTGTGGTCAGCCAGACGCCGACGACGACCAGCGCACCGCCGGCCAGAACGGCCAGCGACAAGCGTTCGTCGAGCAGGAGTGCTGCCTGCAGCACGGCGAAGACCGGCACCAGGTTGATGAAGATCGAGGCCCGGCCGGCACCGAGCCGCTGCACGGCCTCGGTGAACCACGTGTAGGCAATGGCCGTGCCGAAGATGGCGAGGAAGAACATGGCGGCCCAGATACGCCAGGACCAGGCCAGCGGGTCGATGTCGCCCTGCACGAGCGCGGCAGCGCCGAGCAGCAGCGCGCCGGTAACGCTCGCGTAGAGCGTCGTTGCCTGCGCCGAAAAAAGGCCGGTGGCCCGCCAGCCGATGAAGGTGTAGGCGGTCCACGACAGCACGCAGCCGACGATCAGCCATTCGCCGGGGCCGACCGTTCCCTGCAGCAGCGCCAGCGGATCGCCGTTGCCGATCACCGTCAGGCAGCCAGCCAGCGCGATAGCACTGCCCAGCGCCTTGCGCCGACTCATGCGTTCCTTGCCGAGCAGCCAGGCGAGCAGCACGATCACCACCGGGTTGAGCGCGACGACCAGGGCGCCGCGCCCGGCGGGAATCCGCTGCAGGCCGAAAAAGAAGCACAGGCCGTAGAGGAAGATGCCGAAGAAGCCGAGCGCCCAGACCAGCCCCCACTCACGCCCGCCCTGCGGCAGCGGAATGCCGTCGCCGGCCGCCAGCATGACGACGGCGACGACCAGCCCGGCGGCGACGAAGCGCAGCGAAGCGACGGCGAGCGGCGCCGTCAGCTCCTGCGCGATGACGCGCCCGGCAATCCACGTTCCGCCCCACATGGCCATGGCGGTCACCAGTTTGACGTAGGTGAGCGTGAGCGTCTGCTGGCCCGGCTGCGGCACTTACAGCATCTCGACGCCAACAGCCACGGCTTCACCGCCGCCGATGCACAGCGAGGCGACACCACGTTTCTTGCCCTGCGCCTTCAGCGCGCCGAGCAGCGTGACGAGGATGCGCGCACCGGACGCGCCGATCGGGTGGCCGAGGGCGCAGGCGCCGCCGTTCACGTTGACCTTGTCGGCCGGCAGCTTGAGATCATGCATCGCCGCCATCGTGACCACGGCGAAGGCTTCGTTGATCTCGTAGAGGTCGACCGATTCGGCAGTCCAGCCGGTCTTGGCGAACAGCTTCTGCATGGCGCCGACCGGGGCCGTCGTAAACAGGTTCGGCTCCTGCGCGTGCGTGGTGTGGCCGACGATGCGGGCGAGCGGCGTCAGACCGAGCGCCTTCGCCTTCGATGCCTTCATCAGCACGACGGCGGCGGCGCCGTCGGAGATCGACGAGGAGTTGGCGGCGGTCACCGTGCCGTCCTTCTTGAACGCCGGTTTGAGGCCCGGGATCTTGTCGATCTGCGCCTTCAGCGGCTGCTCGTCCTGGCTGACGACGACGTCGCCCTTCCTGCCGGAAATGGTCACCGGGGCGATTTCCCAGGCGAACTTGCCGCCGGTGATGGCGTTCTGCGCACGCTTGGTCGACTCGATGGCGAAGGCGTCCTGCGCTTCGCGTGTGAAGCCGTAGGACTCGGCGCATTCCTCGGCGAAGGTGCCCATCAGGCGACCCTTCTGGTACGCGTCTTCGAGACCGTCGAAGAACATGTGATCGAGCAGCTGGCCGTGGCCGAGGCGATAGCCGCCGCGCGCCTTCGGCAGCAGGTAGGGAGCGTTGCTCATCGACTCCATGCCGCCGGCGACGCCGACTTCAAAAGCGCCGGCGAGAATGTTGTCGTGCACCAGCATCACGGACTTCAGCGCCGAGCCGCAGACCTTGTGGATCGTCGTGCAGCCGGCCGACAGCGGCAGGCCGGCACCGAGCGCCGCCTGACGGGCCGGTGCCTGGCCGACGCCGGCCTGCAGCACGTTGCCGAAAACGACTTCCTCGACGCTCTCGGCCTTGATGCCAGCGCGTTCGACGGCGGCCTTGATGGCGACGGCGCCGAGCTGCGGCGCGGTCAGCGCGTTGAAGTCGCCCTGGAAGCCGCCCATCGGCGTGCGGGCAGCGGAAACGATGACGATGGGGTCGTTTTGTGCAGCGGACATGCTGTTCTCCTTGGTGAAAAATTCAGGAATCGAGGGTGTCGAGCGCGTCGAGCGCGTCGAGCGCCAGTTCGTAACGATCGACGATTTCTTCCGGACGGCTGACGGTGAAGCCGAGGTCGCGCACCAGCCCGTCCTTGAGGCCGTAGATCCAGGCGTGAACCGTCAGTTGCTGGCCCCGCGCCCAGGCGTCCTGGACAACGAAGGTCGAGCAGACGTTGGCCGCCTGTTCGAGCGCGTTCAGTTCGCACAGGCGGTCGTGGCGACGTTCCTCGGGCAACGCATCGACGGCCGCCGCGTGCTTGGCGTGCACGTCGCGCACGTGGCGCAACCAGATGTCGACCAGGCCGACGCGCGTCTTGTCGAGCGCCGCCTTGACGCCGCCGCAGCCGTAGTGGCCGACGACCATGATGTGCCGCACCTTGAGCGCTTCGACGGCGAACTGGATCACCGACAGGCAGTTGAGGTCGGTGTGCACCACCTGGTTGGCGACGTTGCGATGGACGAAGACTTCGCCCGGCAAGAGGCCGACGATCTGGTTCGCCGGCACGCGCGAATCGGAACAGCCGATCCACAGGAAGGCCGGCGATTGCAGTTTGGCGAGCTTGTCGAAGTAGCCGGGGTCGACTTCCTGCATCTGCTTCGCCCAGGCGCGGTTGAAGTCGAACAGGTGGCTGAGGTTCTCGTTCCTGACTTCGTCTTCGGACCAGTTGTCGAGGTCGAGCGAGAGGAAGATGGTGCCTTCGATCGGCGTGTTGTAGTAGGCCGGCGCTTCCTTGAAACCGAGTTCGCGGTAGAGCTTCACCGCCATGCGCATCGCCGGCATGGTGTCGAGCAGGATGCGCCGGTAGCCGAGTTCCTTCGCCGCGCGGATGGCGGTCACGGCCAGCGCGTGGCCGGCGCCATAGCCGCGTGCCTCGGGTTCGACGTAGAGCCGTTTCATTTCGCAGACGCCGTCCGAGAACGGCCGGATGCCGACGCAGCCGACTGGCTTGCCGTCGAGTTCGGCACACCACAGGCGACCGCGCGGCGGCGCATAGCAGCCGGGCAGCGTCGCCATTTCCTCGGCGAAACCCTGGAAGGAAAGATCGACGCCGAGCCAGCCGGCGTAGTTGCGGAAAAACTGGCGGACGGCCTCGAGCGCGGGATCGGTGGTGTCGGAGATGATGCGGAGTTTGAGGGTCATGTTGGCAAATCCGGTAAACCGCTTTCAACACAGGGATCGCGGAGGCGCAGAGGTCGCAGAGAGAAAAAGAAAACGGCTTCTCTGTGAACGGTTTCTCTGCGCGCCCTGCGTCTCTGCCTTCTCTGCGTCAAGGCGGTCATTTGGTTTCGTTGAACAATTCGCGGCCGATCAGCATACGGCGGATTTCGCTGGTGCCGGCGCCGATCTCGTAGAGCTTGGCGTCGCGCCACAGGCGACCGGTCGGGTATTCGTTGGTGTAGCCGACGCCGCCCAGCGTCTGGATCGCCTCGCCGGCCATCCAGGTCGCCTTCTCGGCGGAATAGAGGATGGCGCCGGCGGCGTCCTTCCTGAGCGTGCGCGCGTGGTCGGCGCGGTCGCAGGCCTGGCCGACGGCGTAGACGTAGGCCTTGGTCGCCTGCCAGGTCGAGTACATGTCGGCGACCTTGCCCTGCATCAGCTGGAACTCGCCGATGGCCTGACCGAACTGCTTGCGCTCGTGCAGATAGGGGACGACGACGTCCATGCACGCGGCCATGATGCCGAGCGGGCCGCCGGAGAGCACGGCGCGTTCGTAGTCGAGGCCGCTCATCAACACTTTCGTGCCGTTGCCGACGCCGCCGAGCACGTTCTCTTCCGGCACTTCGCAGTCGTCGAAGAACAGCGGGTAGGTGTTCGAGCCGCGCATCCCGAGCTTGTCGAGGTGCGAGCCGTGCGTGAAGCCCTTGAATCCCTTCTCGACGATGAAGGCGGTCAGGCCCGCTTTTGCGTTGCTTCCGCCAGCGGCGGGGTCGGTCTTGGCATAGACCACCAGCGTGTCGGCGTCGCCGCCGTTGGTGATCCACATCTTCGAGCCGTTCAGGACGTAACGGTCGCCCTTCTTCTCGGCCTTCAGCTTCATCGAGACGACGTCGGAGCCGGCGTTCGGCTCGGACATCGCCAGTGCGCCGACGTGCTCGCCGGAGATCAGCTTCGGCAGGTATTTTGCCCGTTGGGCATCCGTGCCGTTCCTGCGGATCTGGTTCACGCACAGGTTCGAGTGCGCGCCGTAGGAGAGGCCGACCGAGGCCGAGGCGCGGGAGATTTCCTCCATCGCGATGATGTGCGCGAGGTAGCCCATGTTCGAGCCGCCGTATTCCTCCGGCGCCGTCATGCCCAAGAGGCCCATGTCGCCGAACTTCTTCCACAGGTCGGCCGGGAACAGGTTGTCGCGGTCGACGGCTTCGGCGCGCGGCGCGATCTCTTCGGCGGCGAAGCGACGCACCGTCTCGCGCAGCATGTTGATATCTTCGCCCAGGGCGAAATCGAGGCTCGGGATTTCCATGTGTCTCACTCCTTGGATGGATTGTCTTGTTTAGCTGCTTTTCTCTTTTTTTCCGTGCAGCGCCATGATGGTCTGCTGCATCAGCGCGCACTGCGTCTTCTTCCCGTCCTTGACGGCGAAGACCTCGGCCTTGGTCACGATCAGCGTCCGCCCGTAGCGCACCACCGAACCCTCGGCGATCAGCAGCTGGCCGTCGGCCGGCGCCAGCAGGTTCAGCTTGTATTCGACGGTGAGCACGCTGGTTTCGGCCGATGTCAGCGTGTTCGCCGCGTAGCCGGCGGCCGAGTCGGCGATCATGCCGACCACGCCACCGTGGATGTAGCCATGCTGCTGCGTGACTTCCGGCCGGTAGGGCAGGTGGATCTCGGTGTAGCCGGGTTCGATCACCGGCATCGTCGCGCCGATCAGCGCCATCGCCGGCTGGTTGTGAAAGCTGGCGCGGACGCGGGCGGCGAAGTCGGGGTCGTTCGGCTTGTGCATGGGCGAGGGCTCCTTTTTTCGATTACGTTTACGTTAACGTCAACCGGCCGGCGCAAGATTTTTTGCCGGCGTATCGGCGGCCGCCTCCCGGGCGAGCAGTTCGCGGCAGACTTCCTCGTAGCCGGCAATCTCGTCGAGCACCGCTTCGATGTCCTCGCGCTGGCGTTCGAAGGCCGCACGGCGCTCGGCGAGCAGGTCGAGGAATTTCAGCAGCTGCGGCCTTTCCCCTTCCGTGTGCACCGTGTCGTACATGTCGATCATTTCCTTGATCTCGGCCAGGCTGAGACCGAGCCGCTTGCCGCGCAGCGCGAGCTTGAGGCGCGTGCGGTCGCGGCGCGAGAAGATGCGCGTCTGTCCTTCACGCTGCGGAAACAGCAGGCCGATATCTTCCCAGAAGCGGATCGTGCGCGGCGTGATGCCGAACTCCCGCGCCAGGTCGGAGATGTGAAAGGTCTCCTTCACGGCGCCGGCCTGACGACGGCGGCCCGCGCCGGCAGGCGCCGAGGCGCCGCGGGAAGCTGGGGCGGGTTGTTCCACGAGGTTCGGGAGAGCGTCCATGTCGGTTCCGGTGCCCGTTTCCATACGGGGGCGAATGGTGTGGTAAGTTAATTCAATCTTCCGCACTTTTCAATGCCCCTGCCCATGCCATCGCCGACTTCCCCCGACTTCCCCTTCCACACGCCGCCCGCGCCGGGCGAAACGCTGGCCGTGGCGCCCGGCGTCCACTGGTTGCGGATGCCGCTCCCCTTCGCGCTCGATCACATCAATCTGTGGCTGCTTGAAGATGAGCGCGATGGCAAGCCGGCGTGGACCATCGTCGATACCGGCTACGCCTCGAGCGAAGTGCGTGCGCTTTGGGAGATGGTGCTCGGCCGGCTGACGGCGCCGATTGCGCGCATCATCGTCACGCACTTTCACCCCGACCACGTCGGCCTGGCGCACTGGTTGCAGGAAAGGAGCGGTGCGCCGGTCTGCATGACCGCCGCCGAATATCTGACGGCGCATGCCGTCTTCCACGAAACGGCGGGCCACGGCACGCAGCCGATGCTCGCCCAGTTCGCCCGCCACGGCCTCGGTGGCGAGCGCATCGCCGCGCTGGAGAAGCGGGCCAATGCCTACCGGAACGGCGTCCCTTCGTTGCCTCATGCCTATTCCCGCCTGCTTGACGGCGATCGCCTCGTCATCGGCGGCAAATCGTGGCAGATTCGCGTCGGCTACGGGCATTCGCCCGAGCACGCCTCGCTTTACTGCCAGGATGGCGGCGTGTTAATTTCCGGTGACATGTTGTTGCCGAAAATCTCGACCAACATCAGCGTTTTCGCCGTTACTCCCGGCGCCGATTCCCTCGCCCTGTATCTCGATTCCCTGGACAAGGATCGCTGCCTGCCGGACGGAACGCTCGTGCTGCCCTCGCACGGTCTGCCATTCACCGGCATTCACGGCCGGGTGGCGGCGCAGCATGAACATCATGAGGAACGGTTGCAGGTACTCGAAAATGCCTGCGGCGAGGCGCGAAGCGCGGCCGACCTGCTGGCGACGCTTTTCCCGCGCGAACTCGACACGCATCAGGTCATGTTCGCCATGGGCGAAGCCATCGCCCACCTCAACCGGCTCGAATACGCCGGCCGGCTCCTTCGTGAACAGGGAGCCGACGGCATCATCCGCTATCGTCGGCGGACGGCACCGCAAAAAACGACGCAAAACTGACCTGACAGGAGCCTTCGATGTCACAAACGGAACAAGAAAAAAACCAGCCCAATCCGGCCGACGTAGCCAAGACCTATGCCGAAGTCGCCCAGCGCGCTTCGCGGCTGATCACGCAGTTCATGGAGAAGAAGGCCAGGGAAGGTGTCGCCGCGCCGAACGACGAAATGGGCATCGCCAAGGCCTACATGGATCTTTCCGCGCGTCTGCTCGCCAATCCGTACAAGCTGGCGCAGACGCAGATGAACATGATGTGGGACTACTTCTCGCTGTGGCAGGGTTCCATGCTGAAGATGATGGGCATGCCGATCAACCCGGTCGCGGCGCCGGAGAAGGGCGACAAGCGCTTCAAGGACGAGGACTGGGAGCAGCACTTCCTGTTCGACTACATCAAGCAGTCCTACCTGATCGCCGCCCGCCACCTGCACGACACCGTCTGCTGCGTCGAGGGCCTCGACGAGACGACGCAGACCAAGATCAACTTCTTCACGCGCCAGTACATCGACGCGCTGTCGCCGTCGAACTTCGCGCTGACCAACCCGGAAGTCTTCCGCGAGACGGTCAAGTCGCACGGCCAGAACCTGGTCAAGGGCCTGAACAACATGCTCCACGATCTGGAGCAGGGCGACGGCCAGCTGCGCATCCGCATGACCGACACCACCGCCTTCGAGATGGGCAAGAACGTTGCCACGACGCCGGGCAAGGTGGTTTTCCAGAACGACCTGATCCAGCTCATCCAGTACGAGCCGACGACCAAGGAACAGTTCAAGAAGCCGCTCCTGATCGTGCCGCCGTGGATCAACAAGTACTACATCCTCGACCTGCGCGAGAAGAACTCGCTGGTCAAGTGGGCGACCGATCAGGGCCACACCACCTTCATCATGAGCTGGGTGAACCCGGACGAGAAGCTTGCCCACAAGAGCTTCGAGGACTACGTTCTGGAAGGTTCGCTGGCGGCGATCAATGCCGTCGAGCAGGCCACCGGCGAGAAGGAAATCAACATGGCGGCGTACTGCCTCGGCGGCACGCTGCTGATGACGACGCTGGCCTACATGGCCGCGAAGAAGGACAAGCGCGTCGCCTCCGCCACCTTCTTCACGACGATGATCGACTTCTCCGAGCCGGGCGAACTGGGCGTCTTCCTCGACGAGCCGACCATCGATTCGCTCGAGAAGAAGATGGCCGAGCGTGGCTACCTCGAAGGTTCGGAAATGGCCGGCACCTTCAACATGCTGCGCGCCAACGACCTGATCTGGTCCTTCGTGGTGAACAACTACCTGATGGGCAAGGACCCGTTCCCGTTCGACCTGCTCTACTGGAACAGCGACTCGACGCGGATGCCCTACGCCATGCACAGCTTCTACCTCAGGAACATGTACCTGAAGAACCTGCTGCGCGAGCCGGGCGGCATCGAGATCGCCGGCGTGCCGATCGACATCTCGAAGGTGAAGACGCCGTGCTACTTCATCTCGGCGGTGGAAGACCACATCGCACCGTGGAAGAGCACCTACAAGGGTGCGCTGCTGCCCGCCGGCCCGGTCAGGTTCGTCCTTGGCGGCTCCGGCCACATCGCCGGCATCGTCAACCCGCCGGCGGCGAACAAGTACGGCTACTGGACGAACGAGGCGCTGCCGGAGACCGCGGACGAATTCCTCACCGGTGCCACGCAGAATGACGGCTCGTGGTGGACGGACTGGCAGCGGTGGCTGATGGCGCAGCCCAACGCCGAAAAGAAGGTGCCGGCGAGAAAGCCCGGCAGCGGTGGCCTCACCGTACTGGAAGAGGCGCCCGGTTCCTTCGTCAAGTTCCGCCTCGACGCGCAGAAACAGGCCGGCAACTGAGCCGGCGCGGCGTGCAGCATCGGCAGGCATGATCCGCCCCGACTACAGCGGCGGCGGCATCGCCAACCTGATGCGCACGCTCGCCGACGCCTGCGGCGCACCGCCGCCGCCGCAGGTGCCGCTGGCCGCGCGCTACGGACTCGCCGCGGCGACGCTGGCCGAGGCGAGAAACATCGTTCTCGTCGTCGTCGACGGCCTCGGCGCGCAGCGGCTCGAAACCTGCGGCAGTGGCGTGCTGCGCACGCACGCGGGGCCGCCGCTCGCTTCCGTCTTTCCCTCGACCACGGCGGCCGCCATCCCGACCTTCATGACCGGCCTGCCGCCGGCGCAACACGCGCTCACCGGCTGGCACATGTGGTTCGACGAACTGCAGGCGGTTACCGCCGTGCTGCCGCTGAAGCCGCGCGCCGGTAAAGCCTTCGCCGAACCCCCGGCGGAAATCGCCGCACGCCTCTTCGCGCACCGGCCGCTCTACGCCGGCATGAACCGGCCGGCCTGGATCGTATCCCCGGCCGACATCGCCTTCAGCCCGTTCAACGTCTTCCATTCACGCGGTGCGACGACCTGCGCCTATGCCGACCTCGCCGCCTTCACGCAGACGCTCGCCGGCCTCGTCCGTGCGCCCGGCCGCAAGTACATCTACGCCTACTGGCCCCAACTCGACAGCGTCTCGCATCACCACGGCAGCGACAGCAAGGAGGCGCGTGCGGCGCTGGCCGCCTTCTGCCAGGCGTTCGATGCGCTCGTCGCCGATCTTGCCGGCAGCGACGCCGTCCTCCTCGTCACCGCCGACCACGGTTTCATCGATTCGCCGCCGGCGCGCGTCGTCCAGCTTGAAGACCATCCCGGACTGGCGGCCACGCTCGCCCGGCCGCTCTGCGGCGAACAGCGCCTTGCCTGGTGCTACCTGAAGGCCGGTGCCGCCGGTGCCTTCACGGACTACGTTCGTCGCCACCTGGACGCCGTTGCCGAAGCCGTGCCCTCGGCGCAGCTGATCGCCGACGGCTGGTTCGGCCCGGCGCCGGTGCATCCCCGGCTCGCCGCGCGCGTTGGCGACTACGCGCTGCTCCTGCGCGAGAACTGGACGATCAAGGACTGGCTGCCCGGTGAGCGCCGCTACACCCTGCTCGGCGTGCACGGCGGTACCAGTGCCGACGAGATGATGGTGCCGCTGTCCGTCATCCGCTGCTGACGCGGCAGGTACAGCGGACACAGCACTTGCCCGGCCACCGGACGCGCACCATAATCCGGCGATGGATAGCCGACCGACCGCACGGGAAGGCGCTGCCGAACCGACGGAAACCGGCCAGTGGGAAGAAGGTGCCGGAGCCGACGGGGCGCTCGCCGAACTCGACCTGTTCATCGACGCGCTGCGCCGGCGCGACGGTCTCGATTTTTCCGGCTACAAGACGAGCACGCTGTCGCGGCGCATCCGCCAGCGGATGCAGTTTCTCCGCTGCGCCGATGTCGCCGACTATGCGGCCCGCATCGATGGCGACGAGGCGGAGCGTCGCGTGCTTGCCGGGGAACTCCTGGTGAACGTCACCGAATTCTTCCGCAATGCACCGGTCTTCTCCCTGCTTGCCAGGGAAACCTTGCCCGATCTGCTGCGCGACCGTAACCCGGGTGACGAGCTGCGCCTGTGGTCTGCCGGCTGCGCCACCGGCGAGGAAGCCTATTCGCTGGCCATGCTCGCGCTCGATGCCGCCGAGCACGCCGGCTTCACCGGCGGCGTCAAGGTCTTCGCCACCGACCTGCACCCCGAAGCGCTTGCCGCGGCCTCCGCCGGCATCTACGACGACGAGGCCGTGCGCACCATTCCCGAGCCGCTGCTGCGCCGCTTCTTCCAGCGCGAAGGCACGCGCTGGCGGGCGGAAAGCGCGCTGCGCCGGCACGTCGTCTTCGCCCGCCACAACCTGCTGGTCGATCCGCCGTTTACGCGCCTCGACCTCGTCGTCTGCCGCAACCTGCTCATCTACCTGAGGCCGGAAGCGCAGTTGAAGGCGCTCGACCAGATGCACTTCGCGCTCAAGCCGAAAGGCCTGCTGCTGCTGGGTACCAGCGAA
>JAVFAT010000022.1:0-14498 GCA_034002385.1 Azospira sp.
TCGCCGAAGCTGATCGACTGGCTGGGCCCGATGCGCCACGGCGACATCGCCGACGACCCGTACATCCACTACGCGGCGAGCATGCAGAAGCTGTTCGAGGACCTGTCGCTGCAGATGATGGACTACTACCTCGGCGACATCCTCAAGGAAACCGGCAAGCTGGTCTTCGCCGGCGGCGGCGCCTTGAACGTCAAGCTCAACCAGAAGATCATCGCCCGCCCGGAACTCAAGGAACTGTTCGTTCAGCCGGCTTCCGGCGACGCCGGTACCGCCATCGGTGCCGCCGCCTACGTCTCGGTCGAGCGCGGCGTGCCGGTCGAGAAGATGGAGCATGTCTACCTCGGCCCGGCCTACAGCAACGAGGACGTCATCGCCGCCTGCGCGCGCCATCCGGCGAAACCGCAGTGGGAAGTCATCGCCGACGGCGCTGCCGCCGTCCCCGAACGCATCGCCCGGATCCTCGCCGACGGCAATCCGGTCGCCTGGTTTCAGGGCCGCATGGAATTCGGCCCGCGTGCGCTCGGTGGCCGTTCCATCCTCGGCTGTCCGAGTGCCGCCGGCGTCGCTGACCGCATCAACGAGCAGATCAAGTTCCGCGAACGCTGGCGGCCGTTCTGCCCGTCGATGCTCGACACCGTCGGCCCGCAGATGCTCGGCAGCGACCACCCGGCGCCGTTCATGACCTTCACCTTCGAGGTCGCCGAGGAATGGAAGCGCCGCGTGCCGGAAGTCGTGCACGAAGACGGCACCTCGCGCGCGCAGGTGCTCAAGCGCGAGTACAACCCGCGCTACTACGACCTGATGGTCGAACTGGAAAAGCTGACCGGCAACGGCGTCGTGCTCAACACCTCGCTCAACCGCCGCGGCGAACCGATGATCTGCTCGCCGACGGATGCGCTGAACATGTTCTTCGGATCGGATCTGCAATATCTGATCATGGAGGATGTGCTGGTGGTGAAGGTCGACCGTGCCGATGACGGGTTCTGAGCTGGCACGAATCGGGGTCGTCCCGGGGGGCGCGTAATGAAATTCGGCCCGATCCGCTCACCGCTCGCCCTCGCCTTTATCGGCAGCCTGCTGCTGTCGCTGGCTGCCGTTGCCATGAATCGCGGAGTGCTGAACCGCGACGGGATGCTCTACGTCGATGTTGCGCGAATCTTCATGGAAAGCGGTTTTTCCGCCGCTGCACAGACATTCCCCTGGCCTTTCCTGTCGATCCTCATCGCATTTGTTTCGCAAGGAACCGGCCTCGGGCCGGAAACCGCCGGGCATGTCCTGAATGCGATATTCCTGGCCGGCACCTGCGCCCTGCTCGTCGCCTGCTCGATGCGGCTGTATCCGGGCGCCGGATGGATGGTCGCACTGACTGTGCTGGCACTTCCCGGCCTCAACGACTACCGCGATCAAATCATCCGCGAGTATGGCTACTGGTTCTTTGTCGTGCTTTCCCTGTGGCTGTCCTTGCGCTGGGCTGATGCGCCGGACTGGCGTACCGGGTTGTGGATCCAGCTTGCCATCATCGTTGCCGCCCTGTTTCGTACCGAGGCGCTGGTATTTTTGCCGGCGCTGCTGCTCTGGCAACTCCGTGAGGCGCCTGCACGAGAGCGCCGACGGCGAATCGCCATGCTAGGGTTGTTGCCCCTGCTCGCCGCCCTGGCCATGCTTCTGCTGTTGACCAGCGGAAATCTGCCGGCGCGTCTCGCGGTTGATCTCTCGCGCATTTCTCCTCAGCGCTTCAGTGCCGTGGCCGGAGAAATCGCCCTCGCTTTGCCACCGGCTGCCCGCGAGAATGCGGGCACGATACTGTTTTTCGGTTCCCTGGCGATCATTCCGGTGAAATTCGTGAAGATGTCAGGGCTTTTTCTTGTGCCTCTTATCTACGCGCTGCGCGTGCTACCAGGGACACACTGGCGCCTGTTTGGCTGGGCCTTTGCCGCGCAACTGGCCGTGCTCGCGGTTTTCGTCACCGACATGCATTTTCTTGCCGGCCGTTATGTTGTCGCGCTGCTGCTGCTGGCGGCACCGCTGATCGGCTGCGGATTTCATGCGCTGCTGCAACGATATTCCCGCTGGAAACTCCCGGCAGTAATAATTCTCGTGTTGTTGGCAACCGCGAATGCGGTGTCGTTGTCGCCGACGAAGCAGCATTTCGTTGCTGCCGGCCATTGGCTGGCAGCAAACGCAGAAGACTCTCCCCGCACCTACAACGAAAGTGCCCGCGCCGCCTATTACGCCGGCTGGCGATATCGGGCTGTAACGGCAACAGAGGCGACGCGCGAAGCCTTGAAACAGTCGATTCAGCGCGGCGAATTCGATCTGGTGATCCTGGAGGTTCCGCACCAGGACGTAACGTTCCCTGACTGGCTCGCTGGTGCCGGGTTACGGGAGATCGAGCGTTTTGCGCAGACGAACGGCGACATGGTCGTCATCGCGGTTCCCGGAACCTCTTCGTTTCCTTCCAGCCAATGAATGCCGCCCACTCTTCCGGCAAATGCCTGCTCAGCATCGTCATTCCGGCCTACAACTATGCCGGCCCCCTCGAGCGTGCCGTCGGTTCGGTGATCGGGCAGATGGGTGAAGATTGCGAACTGATCGCCATCGATGACGGGTCGACGGACGAAACATCCGAAGTTCTCGCTCGCGTTGCCGGGGCCGCGCCACCTGGCTGCCGTTTCATTCGCCAGGACAACGCCGGCCCGGCTGCTGCGAGGAACCACGGGCTACGTCTTTCGTCGGGGGAGTATGTCCTGTTCCTCGACGCCGACGACGAACTGCTGCCCGGCGCAGTCGATGCGATACGGAGCGCCGCAGCACGGCATCCCGAGGTCGGTCTGATTCTCGGCGCCCATATCGACCGCACGCCCGATGGCCGAGAGACACGCGTTGAACCAACACCGATCCGGGGCGATTCGGTGCAGCGTCTCGGCGATTACCTGTTGCGCAAGCGCATTTCGATCATGCACGGCGCCTGCGTCTTTCGCCGCGACCTCGTTGAGCGCCGCCCCTATCCCGAACATCTGCGTCAGACGGAAGACATTCCGGTATTCGCCTATCTTGTCGTTCACGCTGTTCCGCTTCTTCTGGATACTCCGCTGGCCCGAATATACAAACATCCGGGTAGCTTGCGCCACGATTCAGTGCGAGCCAGGGAGGCCCATGCAACCCTCGTCGACGAAGTGTTCTCCGCCCTTCCCGATGAATGTCGCGTCCTGCGCAGCGCCTACGAAACGAGCCGGATATTCTCGGTCTTCAGAATATGCAGCCGTGCCTCGGACCTCGAAGGCGGGCTGCGCTACTACCGGATGGCATTGGCCGCCGACTGGCGGCGTGCTCTGCGCTGGAAATATCTGGGGAAATACCTGCGCCTGCGCTGGTGCTCGGGGAGGCATCGATGAAACCGATCAAACTTTACTGGTGGCGTGGAGAAGGCGCGGATGATCCGGCACGCCGGAATTTCGGCGACTGGCTTTCGCCACTACTGGTCGAGATGCTTGCTCGCAGGCCGGTTGTTTTTGCGCCCGTCGAGCGGGCGGACATGCTGGCCATCGGCACCATCCTGAAGAAGGAAAGAAAGGCCAGGCGCTTTTTCCTTCCTCGGCGGCTGCACATCTGGGGCAGCGGGATGGGCGAGCCCTCCGAGCGTTTTTCCGGTCGTCATTACTACCACGCCGTTAGAGGCCAGCTTACCCGCGAGCGCATCGAACCACCGCCGCAGAACGAGCCGGCGCTCGGTGATCCGGGTCTGCTGGTTCGTGAATACTGGGGTAGCCGCCCCCTTCCTACGAAAACCTGTGCCCTCGGCGTTATCCCTCATTTCATCGACCGTGATGATCCAGCCGTTTCCCGGCTGCTGTCCATTCCCGGCGCCCGGCTCATCAACGTATTCGCACCGATCGACGAGATATTGACTGATGTCCGACGTTGTCACCATGTCGTGTCGTCGAGCATGCACGGACTGATCGTTAGCGATGCCTTTGGTATTCCGAATCGCCGGCTTGCCCTCTCAGGTCGTATCAAATCCTCGGCAAAGTTCGCCGACTATTACTCGGCATTTGGCATGCAGGAGCCCCCCTTGCTGGAGGGTGCATCAGTTACCGGCAGGGAAGATCCCGAAATGCTGATTGGCGATTGGCATATGCCGGATGTGGACAGTGTCTGCGCGAATCTGGTACGCGCGTTCCCGGCCCTTTGAGTATTCAGTTGCCGTCTGTCGCCAGCCGGTAGAAATCATGTACGCGGCCCAGGTGCGCCGAACCGTTGCGCGTCAGATGGCCTTCGTCGAGGAACAGGAAGGTTTCTCCGGCATGGGTCGTACAGCGTCCGTCCGGGCAGAGCAGTTCGTGCAGCCAGACCACCCGCACGCCACTTTCCCGCCCGATTCCGGAGAGCAATTCGTAGACTGCCGTGTTCTCCGCGCTGATTTCTTCAATGGTGAAATCGCAGAATTCCGGGCTGC
Source organism: Azospira sp. (assembly GCA_034002385.1). Classification (GTDB taxonomy): domain Bacteria; phylum Pseudomonadota; class Gammaproteobacteria; order Burkholderiales; family Rhodocyclaceae; genus Proximibacter. The sequence continues at coordinate 4,457 of JAVFAT010000022.1, forward strand.
GTCCGAGCAGCACGGAGCGCGCCAGGCAGCGGCCGAGATCGCTTCCATTGGCCGGTGGTGGCGCGAAGATGACCGGCTCGATGCCGAGGCTGCGCAGGTGGGCGATGGTCTTCAGCAGCCCCTGCCGGAGCAGATTTCCGTCCGGCCGCTCTCTCTTGCCGTCCGGCCGCAATATTCCGTTGGCTGGCGCGAGGTACTGGGAAAACGGCGAGGCCAGCACGACGTGCCGGATCGATGGTGTCTTCCCGAGCAGTTCGACTGTCGATGCATTGAAGGCAAGACATCTTCCGGCCTCCGCCAGATCGCCGTCGAGTACCGGCGCGACATCGAGAAAAGGCCCGCAGGCGCTTCGCGTCCGCTGGATCAGTCGCGCATCGGGTCGGGCGGCGAGAATGCCGTCGACCAGGTGCATGGCGTAGGAATCGCCCCAGACCATGAAATCGGGTTCCGTGCCGGTCTGGCACTCGCTGCCGGCGTCGATCTGGCTGCATTTTCCGGACAGGCCGAAATTCCGGAGCAGTTGCCGTTCGACGGCGGCCTGCGCTTCGTACCCCGGTGCGTGGCGCTTCAGCACATCGTCGCGGTGCTTGCCGACGAGGCCGAAAGCCAGGAAGACGACGATCCCGAGCAGCGAAAAACGGAGCAGGCGATGCCCGCGCCAGGACGCCCGGCGGAACGGCGTTTCGACGTGGCGCCAGCCGAGGTAGGCGAGGCCGAGCGTGGCGGCGGTCAGTGCCGACATCGTCAGCATCCCCGGTGCGTCTTCCCGATAGCGCACCAGTGCGAACAGGGGCTGGTGCCAGAGATAGATGCTGTAGCTCCACAGGCCGACGGCGAGCATCGGCCGGACGGAGAGCAGCTTGCCGGCGACGGTGTCCGGCGTCGCCGTGGCGATCACGAGCAGCGCTCCAAGCACCGGCAGCAATGCATGGATGCCGGGAAAGGGCGTATCCGGGCCGTAGGTGACGACGGCGGTGACGATCATGCCGAGGCCGGCGAGGCTCGACAGGTTGCGGACGGCGAGGCGGGATGACGCGACGAGCGCCCTGTCGGCGGCGAGGATGGCGTAGATGGCGCCAGCCAGCAGTTCCCAGGCGCGGGTCGGCAGCAGGTAGAAGCTGGCATCGGGGAAGGCGCGCAGTCCATATTCGGCGACGCCGAGGCTCGGCAGCGCCAGGCCGGCCAGCAGCAGTGCCAGCCACTTTCGCCGCAGCCGCCAGCAGACCATCAGCAAGAGCGGAAAGAGGATGTAATACTGCTCCTCGACGCCCAGGCTCCAGGTGTGGAGCAGGGGGCGGAGTTCGACGTCCGGCGCGAAATAGCCGGTTTCCTTGTAGAAATGGACGTTTGAGGCGAAGAGGACGACATAGACGAGGCTCTTCGCATAATCCCGGAAATCCGTCGGCCACAGCACCAGCCAGGCAAGCGGCGTGGTCACGAGCAGCACCAGGAACAGCGCCGGCAGGATTCTTCTGGCGCGGCGCTCGTAGAAACGGGCGAGCGAAAAGTCGCCGGCGAGGAATTCGCGGTAGATGATCGAGGTGATCAGGTAGCCGCTGATGACAAAAAAAACGTCGACGCCGACGAAGCCGCCGGTGAAGCCGGGAAACCCCGCATGGCAGAAAACGACCGCCAGCACGGCCACGGCGCGCAGCCCGTCGATTTCCTTCCGGTATTCCATCAGCCCTCCGGGCGCTCGCGTTTCCGCGTGCGCAGGGCGTTGAGCCAGCGCCGGATTGCCTTGCGGCCGACCCGGCGTTTCAGCCTGACCTTGGCGTCGTACAGATGGAAGGGCAGCCGATGGCGCCAGCCGAACGTTTTGCCGATGGCCGCCAGATATTCGCCGACCAGCGCCTCGCGGCCGGCCCAGTGCAGCTTGTTGCAGATGCGCGAGAGGTCGGACAGGCGGGCGGAAAGCGGCACGCCGTCGCGGTAGACGCGAATCCTGCCGGTATCGATCAGCGTGCAGGAAAAATCGCCGTCCGCTTCCGGGCGGACGAGAATGTTCCCACCGGAAAGGTCGCGGAAGAAAACCCCGCCGCCGTGCATTTTCAGCAGGAAGCGGCACAGCTTCCGGTAGGCGTCTGCGGCCGCGATACCGGCGTGGGAATCGGCGCCGGCGGCATAGGCGGAAAACAGTTCCCGGAACGAAAGCGGTGCATCGACGTATTCGCAGAGGTAGAAATTCTGCATTCTCGTCTCGTCGCCGACCTTCTCGAACCAGGCCACCGGCGTCGCCGTCCCGACGCCCAGGCGGAGCAGTTCCGCCGCGCCGCTCCAGCTGCGCAGCCCCTTGGCGGGCTTGTTCCGGTCGAGCAGCCGCTTGTACCACGGCACCCGGACCGGCTGCTTGACGACCAGCCGGCGCTCCGGGCGGGTCGGATGCGCGATCGTCCAGATCGCGTTGCGCGCATGGCGCAGCGTCGCCTCGCGCACCGGCGCGCCGATGGCCTCCGGCCGGATGGCCGCGAGCAGGGCGTCCCGCTCCCGCGCGTTGGCGGCGAGGACGATCCCCTGCCAGCCATTTTCCCGATGGAAGAAATGCGTGACGCCGCGCGCGTGGCGATGAACGCTGACGCCGGGCAGCAGCGCCGCCTCCCGTCGCACGGACGGTTCGGCGGTAGCTGGCCAGCACAGGTAGACCGGCGCTTCGGTGGCGAGCGTCGGCATGTCGGCAAGGGATTCACCATCCCGGCCCAGGGCTGTCGCCGCCGCCAGGTCTTCCGGCCGGTAGAGATCGACCAGCGCCGCTGCTCGGCCGTTGATCGTCCACACCGCGTGAACGAGTCGCTCCGCCGAGCGGAAGGCATGTACCTCCAGCCCTTCCGTCGCATTCAGGCGCCCCTCGTAACGGCTGCCGGAAACGAGCGCGGCGAAGGCGCCAAGCGTATGCAGTGCCGGCCGCATGCGCAGGTCGTCGCGTCCGCCTTCGACGCTCGCGTAGTGGGCAATCCGCTCCAGCACCGGATACGGCCGCTCGCCGTTGTCGACGAGTCCCTCGCGGTGGCAGATCAGCGGCCCCCACCAGGCGCGTTCGAGCGCGCCCGAGGCGGCGCCGAGCAGCAGATAACGGGCCAGATAGTCGGCCTGCTTCTCCTCGCTGTCCGGCAGCCGCCGCTCGATGCGCGGCAGCGTCCAGAAGGCGGCGGGCGATACCAGGCGCGGCACGCCGTGGTCAGCGCCGAGGCGGGCCAGCAGCCGGGCCTTCTTGATCAGGTTGAACTTGTGCAGACGGACGAGGCGGTGTCCGAGAATCTTGTGGTCGAAGCGCTCCGGCTCGGTGCAGCGTTCCGAGAACAGGTTGTTGCCGTGAATGTCGGGCAACTGGCCGCGTTCGGCGAGCAGCGCCAGGATGCCGACGCTCCACGGCGGCTCGAAGTCGGTGACACCGGGGCCGACCAGCGTCAGGCCGCGCTGGCGCACCTCGCGCCAGCCGGTCTCCCACATCGCCAGGAAGCCGGCCAGCGAATGACCGCTCCAGCGCTGCCGGTTGACCGTCGTGCCCAGCTCGATCCGCTCGATTTCTGCGCCGTGCCGGTCGAGTGTCCGCGCAACGAAGCCCTGCCAGCGTCCGGCCGCCGGTTCGCCCGGCATGGCGAGCGCATCCTCGCGCAACTGGATGAGATGCAGGGTGACGCGGAAATCGTCGGCGAGCAGCCGGCGCAGCAGGCGCTCGCCGGCGGCGCCTTCGTCTGCCGCCGAGAAATCCATGCGCACATGGCGGATGCCGGTTTCGCGCAGCCGCTCGACGATGAAGTCGTCGACCGCCGGGTCGGCGGCCGCGGCAACGCCGACGCCGGCGAATGCCGGATCGACGGCGTGCCCGCCGGCCGGCGGCCGGTGTCCGCCGGCAAAACGGAAGCGCCCGCGCGCGATGGCGCTGAAGAGCGCGGCGGCGAAGCGCCGCCGGGGATCGTGTTGCGCCTGCATCAGGAGCCGTCCGCCGCCGGTGTCCGGCCGCCGAGCACGGCATCGAGGTCGAGCCAGTCGCGTTCATCGGCGATGCCCTGCATCCGGCGCAGGTTGCGTGCGCGCAGGTAGCGGCCGAGCGGCCAGGGATGAACGCGCAGGTCGGAAAAATCGATCAGGCCGAGCTGGTCGTCGGGCATCACGATGACGTTGCCGATATGCAGCGAGCGGAAGTAGATGCCCGCGTCGTGCAGACGAACGATCAGGGCGGAGAGGCTGTCGCGCAGCCGTGCCCGCCGCTCCGGGGCGAGGCCTTGCCGGGCCAGTTCGCGCAGCGTCGCGCCGGGCAGCGGCCGGTAATGGACGAGGTCGCGCGCCAGTTCGGCGACGCGGTGGATGCCGATCACCTCCGGCACTGGCACGCCGATCCGCGCCAGTGCCCCGGCATTAGCGACGAAACGCCGGGCATAGGGGCGAAGTGTCGCCGACGAAAGCAGGCGCTTGCGGCGGAAGAGTTTGAGGATCGTGCCGTCGGTGAGCCGCAGCACCTTGTCGCCATGCGGATCCCGTTCGAGCACCTCGGCGCCCTCGCGCAGGGCGAGATAATCCTGCAACTTCAGTTTCTTCAACGCGCGGCCCGGTGGAAAAAACGGCTAGTTTACCGTCTCGCGGCAAGCCGGGGGGCGTGCGCCGCCGCGATCCGGCCCGGCCGGCACAATCTGGCCCGGCCGGGTGCGTGCTAAACTCGCGCCTCGCTTCCCGGCCTGCCCTTCTCCGTTCATGCCGCACCCCGCCTCCGCCCCGGCATCTTCCCTGAAAATCTACCTGCGCCTGCTCGGCCACGTTCGCCCCTTCATCGGGGCCTTCGTCGTCAGCATCGTCGGCTATCTGATCTTCGCTTCGTCGCAGCCGATGTTCGCCGCCGTGCTCAAGTATTTCGTCGACGGCCTCGGCGCGCCGCCGGGCACGACGCATCACACGCTGCCGTTGCTCGGCCGCATCGAGCTGATGTACGGCATCCCGATCCTGATCGTGCTCATCATCGCCTGGCGCAGCGTTGGTTCGTTCCTCGGCAGCTATTACCTGGCCAAGGTTTCGCTCGGTCTCGTCCACGACCTGCGGCTGGCGCTGTTCGGCAGCTTGCTGCGCCTGCCCAACCCCTATTTCGACCAGCAAAATTCCGGCCACCTGATCTCGCGCATCACCTACAACGTGACGATGGTCACCGGCGCTGCCACCGATGCCATCAAGATCGTCATCCGCGAAGGGCTGACCGTGGTCTTTCTCTTCGCCTACCTGCTGTGGATGAACTGGAAGCTGACGGCGATCATGGTCGCTGTGCTGCCGGTGATCGGCCTCATGGTCGGCAGCGCCAGTCGCAAGTTTCGCAAGCAGAGCAAGAAGATCCAGGCGTCGATGGGCAACGTGACGCACGTTGCCTCGGAAACCATCCAGGGCTACCGCGTCGTGCGCAGCTTCGGCGGCGAGGATTACGAGGCGCGCCGCTTCCAGGCGGCGAGCGAGGACAACACGGCCAAGCAACTGCGCATGGTGAAGACCGATGCGGTGTTCACGCCGGCGCTGCAACTGGTCACCTTCTCGGCGATGTCGCTGATCCTCTTCCTCGTGCTCTTCATGCGCGGCGACGCCTCGGCCGGCGATCTCGTCGCCTACGTCACCGCCGCCGGTCTGCTGCCGAAGCCGATCCGCCAGCTTTCCGAGGTCAGCGGCACGATCCAGAAGGGGCTGGCCGGTGCTGAAAGCATCTTCGACCAACTCGACGAGATGCCCGAAACCGACCGGGGTACGGTCGAGCGCGAGCATGTTTCCGGGCGTATCGAGATTCGCGGCCTTTCCTTCACCTATCCGGGCGGCGAGCAGCCGGTGCTGCACGACATCGATCTCGACCTCGAACCGGGGCAGATGGTCGCCATCGTTGGCCGTTCAGGGAGCGGCAAATCGACGCTGGCCAGCCTGATCCCGCGCTTCTACCACCATGACGAGGGGCGGATACTGATCGACGGCGTCGATGTCGAGGACTACACGTTGAAGAACCTGCGCCGGCATATCGCGCTGGTGACGCAGCAGGTGGTGCTGTTCAACGACAGCATCGCCGCCAACATCGCTTATGGCGACCTGGCGCAGGCGCCGCGGGCCGAGATCGAGAAGGCGGCGGCGATGGCCTATGCCCGCGAGTTCATCGACAAATTGCCGCAGGGCTTCGACACGCTGGTCGGCGAGAACGGCGTACTTCTCTCCGGCGGCCAGCGCCAGCGTCTGGCGATTGCGCGCGCGCTCCTGAAGAACGCGCCGATCCTGATCCTCGACGAAGCCACTTCGGCACTCGACACTGAATCCGAACGGCACATCCAGGCCGCCCTCGACCGGGTGACGGAAGGACGGACGACGCTGGTCATCGCCCACCGCCTGTCGACCATCGAAAAAGCCGACCTCATCGTCGTCATGGACGGTGGCCGCATCGTCGAACGCGGCAGCCACGCCGAGCTGCTGGCGAAAAACGGGCACTACGCGCAACTGCATGCGCTGGGGTTCGCGCAGCAGAATTGAGCGGCGGCGGAAAGCAGAATCAGAATCCAGAATCCGTCGCGGGGTTGCGGAGATTCGCGGAGAAAAGCAAAGCGGCTGCGGCCTGCCTGACAGGCTTCCGTTTCTGATTTCCTCTGCGCCTCTGCGGCAGCCTTCTGCTCCCCTTGCCGCGCCTCACGCGGGAATTTCCCGCGCCAGCCATGCGTGCAGCGCCGAGCCTTCCGGCCAGTTACGCAGCAGGCGGGCGCGGTCGCGCCGCCAGGCGCGGGCAAAGGCGGCCTCCGTCCGATGCCGGGTCATTCCGTCGAGGTCGATCAGTTGCAGCGACTGCCCGTCCCAGAGCAGGTTGGTCGCCTTCAGGTCGCCGTGCGTCAGCCGTTCGCGGTAGAGCGCGGCAAACAGCATCTTCAGCGCCTGTGCCTCGGCGGCCGGCGGCGGTGCGGCGGCGTCCAGATGCCGGTCGAGGCCGACGCCGGCGCAGTGTTCGGTAATCAGCCAGGCGCGGCGGCGCAGCGGGCCGATGCGTTCCTCGATCATCGCCAGCGGCTCCGGCGTCGGCAGCCCGAGAAAGCGCAGGTGCAGCCCTTCATGCCAGGAGTGCCAGGCGCGGCTTGGCCGGAACAGGCGGCCCAGGGCATGGCCGGTGTTTTTCAGGTTGTAACGCTTGACGACCAGTGCGCGGCCAGCCACTTCGATGCGGACGACAGTACAGGTGGCGCCGTCCTTGAGCAGTATTCCCCGTGCCAGCAGGGAATCGGGAGCGTCGAGCAGGGGGCGCAGCGTCTCCTCGTGCTCGCGGCGACAGGCGATGAAACGGCGTGGCGTTTTCTGCACGGCGAACAGGCTGCAATCGCGCGTGCTCTTCTTCAGGTAGTCGGCCAGCCGCCGCGCACGCACGGCGGCCACCGCCGTCGCCAGCGCCGCCATGTCGCAGGCCGGGCCGCCGGCCGCGGTATAGGCGGCGAGCAGTCCAGGCCACGATGCATCCTGGCGGGCGTTCATCTGGCCGAGGAAGAGCGCCAGGTTGTCGATGGCCGCATGGCCGGCGGTGAGTGGTGCGACGGCGTCGCCATCGATCAGGGACAGCGTGTCGCCGTCGAACAGCAGGTTGCCGAAGTGCAGGTCATGGTGTTCGAGGCCGGCGGCGTGCAGGCGTCCGATCAGCGCCAGCGCCGGCCGCAGTGTTGCCTGTTGCGCATACGCGTCGGCGCAGCGGGCGAGACGCTCGTCGAGGCGCTCGGCATTTTCGAGAAAGGCGCTGAGGATCGCCCGTCCGCCGCCCGCACAGGCGTCGGCGGCGAGCAGCGGCGGCGTCGGGATGTCGGCTTCGCGCAGGCGCCCGATGCCGGCCAGTTCGCGCTGCCAGTGGCGCTCGCTGCCTTTGCCGACGTAGAGCTTGGCCAGCGCCGGCGCGCCGGAAAAACGCGCTTCGCCGACGATGCGCCGGCCCGGCAGCACGCGCAGCGCGCGCAGGAACAGCACTTCCCGGCCATCGGCCAGCGCGATGCGGAACGGCGTCGCAGGATGGCGGCCGGCGCCGGCAAGTTGCGCGGCATCGAGCGGGAGCGCGCCGGTTTCGTCCGGTTCATTCACGGCGTGGGGTTCAGCGGTCGAGCGAATCATCGGCGAGGATCGCGTCGGCATCGATGCCGCGCAGCATTGTCCGCATCTTCTTGCGCCCGGCGCGGATCGACGAAGCCTTGCTGCCCAGGGATGGGTTGAGCACCGTCGTCGCGTGATTGAGGTGGTCCACGTAGCGGCCGAGCAGTTCGGATTCGAGGAAGCGCATGTGCCAGCCGGCAGCGACCAGCTTGCGGTGCATGACGCTGCCGGCCGGGCCTTGTCCGTCGGCAAAGCCGGTGCCCACTTCGCGGATCGCCGACATCCGGTACATGGCGCAGTGGCTGCGCAGGTAGTGCAGGCTTTCGTCGAAGCGCTCGGCGCGGAAAGTGCGGCGTCCGGTCAGGCGGAAAAGCGCGACCTTCCAGACCTGCTCGATCCGCCGCCCGATGCGCTGCGTCAGCGTCTTGGTTTCCAGCTTCCATGAGCCGACGCCGGCGAGTCGTTGGTCTTCGGCGAACGGCGCCAGCAGTACGTTCAGCCAGTCGGATCGCCGCACGAAGGTGTCGGTGTGGATCGACAGCACGAAGGGCGTCGTCACCCGCGCCAGCGCCAGATCGAGCGCGCGCGAATGCGACAGCGGCGGCGTGTCGTCGGGTTCGGCCCGGCGCTCGATCAGTTCGATCCACGGCAGCGTCCGCAGGTAGTCGAGCGAGGCATCGCCGGAATCGTTGTCGATGACGATCACCCTGGCCAGGCCGGGGTCGGTGTGCCTGCGCAGCAGGCGCAGGCAGATGCGGGTGAGGTCCGCCGTCCTGAAGTTCGGGACGAGGATCGTGACCTGCGCGTTGTCGGCATCATCCTGCATGAAAGATTTCTCCGAAAAAATGGGCGCCGGGTTTCGGCGCTCAATCCTTGTTCCTGATGTAGCCGGCGATCCAGCGGATGCGCTTCTTGTCGGCTTCGTTCAGGTGCCGGCGACCGACGTAGTCGAGGTAGAAACGGATCTGCCGGGTGCGCGGAACGACGCCATCGGCTCTGATCCCCAGGCACGCCAGATCCTTGTTTTCGCGGTAAGGCCGGAAAATTTTCCACCAGAAGCGGCCGGCCGGACAGTCGATGAGCCAGACCGTCGGCGGCATCGCATCATCGACGAGAATGTTCCGCCATTTCAGGTCGTTGTGGGTGAAACCGAGGCCGTGCATGGTGCGCATGTGCCGCGCGAGTTGCCGGGAAACCTCGGCCAACCAGGCCCGGTCGGAGAGGCGAGGGTCGTGTTCGCGGGCGAGCCGGGCGAGGTCGCTGGTGTTGCGGATTTCCTCGGTGACGAGCGCCCCCCGGATGAAGTAGCCGAAACGGCGTTCGGTGCCGTAGGCGACGATCCGCGCGGTGGGAATGTCCCAGGACTGGAAGCGGAGCAGGTTCCGCCATTCGCCGACGATCCGCTGCGGAGCAATCAGGCCGCGCAGGCCGAACCAGCGGTCGGCGGGGCTGTCGCCGTTGCCGACGTAGCGTTTGACGTAATAGCGTGTGCCGTCCGCCTCGGTGCGCTCGACCGTAGACAGCGTCGACCCGGAGAGGCGCTCGCCGCGCACGGCGAAGGTCCCCGGCAGCGTGCCGAACAGGCGCTCGGCCTCGCGCCCGCGAAAGTCGGGATTGAAATGCCAGTCGATCATGTCGCCGCTTTCGGCGCGAATTTCTTCAGGTAGCGCCGCTGGAGCCTTGCCGCCTCGCGGTTGAGGTGCTCGATCAGGCCGGCTTCGTCGCGCAGGATGTCACGTAGCGGCCGGTCGAAGTAGGCGCGCAGGAAGCGCAGGAAGTCGCGCTGCGTCAGGCCGATGCCGAGGGCCGAGAAATACAGCGCGGCGAGGTCCTTGTCGCGCCAGCGGCGCGGCGTCCTGGCGCGGATCTGCGCGCGGTGCAGGTCGATCAGCGAGAGCCTGAATGCATCCGCCGTCGGCGCCGGATCGAGGTGCAGCAGGAAGTGGCAGAGGTAGAAATCGCGGTGATTGACGCCGCCTGCGTG
>JAVFAT010000023.1:0-14409 GCA_034002385.1 Azospira sp.
GGCGTTCCGCTGATCGCCGACGGCGGCATCCGCTACTCGGGCGACATCGCCAAGGCCATCGCCGCCGGCGCCAACGCCGTCATGCTCGGCGGTCTGCTGGCCGGCACCGAGGAAGCGCCGGGCGAGGTCGAGCTGTACCAGGGCCGCTCGTACAAGTCGTACCGTGGCATGGGTTCGATCGGCGCAATGGCCGCCGGCGCCGCCGACCGCTACTTCCAGGACACGACGGCCAACGTCGACAAGCTGGTTCCCGAAGGCATCGAAGGCCGCGTCCCCTACAAGGGCACGGCGCTGGCCGTGATTCACCAGCTGATGGGTGGCCTGCGCTCCTCGATGGGCTATCTGGGCTGCGCGACGATCGACGAGATGCACGAGCGTTCCGAGTTCGTCGAGATCACCTCGGCCGGCGTCCGCGAGTCGCACGTGCACGACGTGCAGATCACCAAGGAAGCACCGAACTATCACGTGGAGTGACCCACGGCGTTTCAACCGGGGCGGCTTTTCAGCCGCCCTTGTTCGTTCAAGGCATTGAAAATGGCTCACCAGAAAATCCTCATCCTCGACTTCGGCTCCCAGGTTTCGCAGCTCATTGCCCGCCGCGTGCGCGAGCAGCAGGTCTATTGCGAGCTGCATCCGTTCGACGTCTCCGAACAGTTCGTCCGCGACTTCAAACCGGCCGGAATCATCCTCTCCGGCGGCCCGAATTCGGTGTACGAGGCACAGGACTGGCGCGCGCCGCAGGCGGTGTTCGAACTGGGCGTCCCCGTTCTCGGGATCTGCTACGGAATGCAGACGATGGCGCAGCAGCTGGGCGGCAAGGTGGAAAGCTCGGGCAAGCGCGAGTTCGGCTACGCCGAGATCCGCGCGCACGGGCATTCGGCGCTGTTCAAGGGCATCGAGGATCGCACCAATAGCGAAGGCCACGGCCTGCTTGACGTGTGGATGAGCCACGGCGACAAGGTCACCGGGCTGCCGGCCGGCTTCAAGGTCATCGCCAGCAACGACGCCTGCCCGATCGCGGCAATGGCCGACGAGGCGCGCAGGTTCTACGGCGTGCAGTTCCATCCCGAAGTCACGCACACGCTCAAGGGCCGGGAGATCATCGCCCGCTTCGTGCACGAGATCTGCGGCTGCGGCAACGACTGGAACATGCCCGACTACATCGCCGAAGCGGTGCAGAAAATTCGTGACCAGGTCGGCGACGAGGAAGTCATTCTCGGCCTTTCCGGCGGCGTCGACTCCTCGGTGGCGGCGGCGCTGATCCACCGCGCCATCGGCGACCAGCTCACCTGCGTGTTCGTCGACCACGGCCTGCTGCGCCTCAACGAGGGCAGGATGGTCATGGAAATGTTCTCCGGCCGCCTGCACGCCAAGGTGGTGCACGTGGACGCCAGCGAACAGTTCATGGGGCATCTGAAGGGCGTCACCGACCCCGAGCAGAAGCGCAAGATCATCGGCCGCGAGTTCGTCGAGGTCTTCCAGGCCGAAGCGAAGAAGCTGCGAGTGAACGGAACCGAGGCCAAGTGGCTGGCGCAGGGCACCATCTATCCCGACGTGATCGAATCCGGCGGCGCCAAGAACAAGAAGGCGCACACCATCAAAAGCCACCACAACGTCGGCGGCCTGCCCGAAACCCTCGGCCTGAAGCTGCTCGAACCGCTGCGTGACCTGTTCAAGGACGAAGTGCGCGAACTCGGCGTGGCGCTGGGCCTGCCGCACGAGATGGTCTACCGCCACCCATTCCCCGGCCCCGGCCTCGGCGTGCGCATCCTCGGCGAGGTGAAGAAGGAATACGCCGACCTGCTGCGCCGCGCCGACGCCATCTTCATCGACGAACTGCGCGCCGCCGACTGGTACGACAAGACCAGCCAGGCTTTCGCCGTCTTCCTGCCGGTGAAGTCGGTTGGCGTCATGGGCGACGGCCGCACCTACGAATACGTCGTCGCCCTGCGCGCCGTGCAGACGAAGGACTTCATGACCGCGCACTGGGCCGAACTGCCGCACAGCCTGCTCGGCAAGGTGTCAAACCGGATCATCAACGAAGTCCGGGGAATCAACCGCGTGGTATACGACATCTCGGGGAAGCCGCCGGCGACGATCGAGTGGGAGTGATCCGGCGTCTGGCACCGGCTGGCACCGAGTAGCACCAGAACACATCCAAGCCCGCGTAACTGCGGGCTTTTTTCTGTCTTCGTTCGCCAAGCGGCGACTCTTCGCACTCAACGCCCAAGGTGCGTCCTGATGAGATCGGCGAAATGAGGAAATTCGCCGACAAACAAGGCGGAAGCCGGCCGGAAACGGCATCCGACTCGCCCCGCTCACATCAGCGTGCCGCACCCCAAGCACGATCTGGGCGTGGGCTTGGTGCACAATCTGCTGAAACATGCTGGACTGAAGGGGAAATCAAGGCGAATCGCTTCATCGCCGCAGCTTCCGACCGCCATCGCTCTGAACTGCCCGCTTTTTCTACAGGATTCGTGCGCTTGCCGCGGCCGGCGGCCGGGTCGCGCGGCCTTGTCGTGCCATGCCGTGCTATCATCCCCGGCCTTCCGGAAAGCCGCGCTACCGTGAAAAACGCCGACCTCCACTGTCATTCGACCGCATCCGACGGCCTGCTCGCGCCGGCCGAGGTGGTTCGTCGTGCCGCTGCCAACGGCGTCGATCTGCTGGCGCTGACCGACCATGACGACATCGCCGGTCTGGCCGATGCGCGTGCGGCGGCGGAGTCCATGGGCATGGCCTTCGTTTCCGGCGTCGAGGTGTCGATCGAGTGGGAGAGCCTGCAGATCCACGTCGTCGGTCTCGGTTTCGACACCGCCGATGCGGCGCTGAATGCCGGCCTTGCCGGTATCCGTTCCGGCCGCATCGAGCGTGCGCGCCGGATGTCGGCAGAGCTGGAAAAAGCCGGTATCGGCGGTGCCTTCGAAGGTGCCATGCGCCATTCGGAGAACCCGAACCTGGTTTCGCGCGCCCACTTTGCCCGCTATCTGGTCGAGACGAAGGTCTGCAAGGATGTGCGCAGCGTCTTCGAATCCTGGCTGGTGCCGGGAAAGCCGGGCTACGTCGAGCACCGCTGGGCTTCGGTTGCCGACTGTGTCGCCTGGATCAAGGGCGCCGGCGGCATTGCCGTCCTTGCCCATCCGGCCCGCTACAAGCTCTCGTCGGGTGCGCTGCGGCGTTTCCTCGGCGAGTTCCGCGATCTCGGCGGGGAGGGCATTGATGTCGTTTGCGGCAGCCACTCGCCCGACGACATCGGCGTCTTCGGCCGCCTGGCGCGCGAGTTCGGCTTTCTCGCTTCGCGTGGCTCCGATTTTCACGGGCCGCAGGAAAGCTACGTCGATCTGGGCCGCCTCGCCCCCCTTCCGGACGGGCTGAAGCCGGTCTGGGAATCGTTCTGAAACGAGTATCGCCGGCTTTTTCCCGGCGACGGACATGAAGCACACATGACGCAATACCTGCAAATCCATCCGGACGACCCGCAGCCGCGCTATCTTGACCGCGCGACGGCGATCGTGCGCGAGGGCGGCATCGTCGCCTTTCCCACCGACTCCTGTTACGCGCTCGGTTGCCATCTCGGCGACAAGGCGGCGGTCGACCGCATCCGTGAAATCCGCCAGATCGACGAACGCCATCACCTGACGCTGATGTGCCGCGACCTTTCCGAGATCGCCCACTTCGCCCGCGTCGACAACGCGCAGTATCGCTTGCTCAAGGCGACGACGCCGGGCAGCTACACCTTCATCCTCGAAGGCACCAAGGAATTGCCCCGGCGCGTGCTGCATCCGAAGCGCAAGACGATCGGCCTGCGCGTGCCCGACCACAAGGTGGCGCTGGCGCTCCTCGCCGCGCTCGGCGAGCCGTTGTTGACGACGACGTTGCTGCTGCCGGGCGACGAGACGCCGCTGACCGAGGGCTGGGAGATCCAGGACCGGCTCGATGGCCAGCTCGAACTGATCCTCGATGGCGGCCACTGCGGCACCGAGCCGACCACCGTCATCGACCTCACCGGCGGCCTGCCGGTTCTGCTGCGTACCGGGCGTGGCAGCCTGGCGCCGTTCGCCTTCGAATGAACGGCATCGACCTCTACGCACTGGCGCAATCGATCGCCATCGCCGCGCTGCCGGTGGTGCTGGCAATCACGCTGCACGAGGCGGCGCACGGCTACACCGCCCGCCACTTCGGCGACCCTACCGCGTGGATGGAAGGGCGGATCACCGCCAATCCGCTCAAGCACATCGACCCCGTCGGCACCGTGCTCGTGCCGCTGCTGATCCTCATTGTCTCGACCGGCGGCTTCCTGTTCGGCTGGGCGAAACCGGTGCCGGTCAATTTCGGCAACCTGAAGAATCCCAAGCGCGACATGCTCTGGGTCGCCGCCGCCGGCCCCGGCGCCAACCTCGTCATGGCGCTTGGCTGGGCTGCGCTGATGAAGCTCGCCTGGGTTCTGCCGCTCAACTACTTCAGCCTGCCGCTGGCGCGCATGGCCGAAATCGGTATTCTCATCAACCTCAGCCTGATGCTGCTCAACCTGCTGCCGCTGCCGCCGCTCGATGGCGGCCGCATTGCCGTCAGCCTGCTGCCGCACCGGCTGGCCTGGCGCTTCGCGCAGCTCGAACGCTGGGGCTTCCCGATCCTCCTCGTGCTGTTGTTTACCGGTATCCTTGGCGCCGTCCTGCGCCCGCTGCTCGCCGCCGTCGCCCTTCTCATCGCAACGATCTTCCAGCTACCCACCTGACAGACCATGTACCAGGAACGTGTCCTTTCCGGAATGCGCCCCACCGGCAGCCTTCACCTCGGCCATTACCACGGTGTCCTCAAGAACTGGGTCCGGCTCCAGCATGAATACCCCTGCCTGTTCTTCGTCGCCGACTGGCATGCGCTGACCACGCACTACGACGATCCGCGCGGCATCGACGGCGCCACCTGGGACATGGTCATCGACTGGCTTGCCGCCGGCGTCGACCCTGAAAAGGCGACCCTGTTCATTCAGTCGCAGGTGCCCGAGCACGCCGAGCTGCATCTCCTGCTGTCGATGACGACGCCGCTTTCCTGGCTGGAACGGATGCCGACCTACAAGGATCAGCAGGAAAAGCTCAAGCACAAGGATCTGACCACCTACGGCTTCCTCGGCTACCCGCTGCTGCAGGCCGCCGACATTCTCATCTACCGTGCCGACAAGGTACCGGTCGGCGAGGATCAGGTGCCGCACATCGAGTTCTCGCGCGAGATCGCCCGCCGCTTCAACCACATGTACGGCCGCGAGCCGGGTTTTGAAGACAAGGCGAAGGAAGCGGTGAAGCGCCTCGGCAGCAAGCGCGCGCGCAGCTTCGAGCATTTCCGCACGCGCTTCCAGCAGGATGGCGACGCGGCCGCGGTGGAGAAGGCGCATGCGCTGCTCGACGAGGTCGAAAACCTCGCGCACGAAGACCGCGAGCGCCTCTGCGGCTACCTGGAAGGCACCGGCAAGATGATCCTGGTTGAGCCGGGCGCGCTGCTCACCGAAGAATCGAAGATGCCCGGCCTCGACGGGCAGAAAATGTCGAAGTCGTACAACAACACGATTTCGCTGCGCGAAGACGAGGCTTCGGTGACGCAGAAAGTGAAGCGGATGCCGACCGACCCGGCGCGCGTGCGTCGCACCGACGCCGGCGAGCCGGCGCGCTGCCCGGTCTGGCAACTGCACGAAGTCTATTCGGACGACGAAGTGAAAGGCTGGGTGCAGCAAGGCTGCCGCTCGGCCGGCATCGGCTGTCTGGAATGCAAGCAGCCGGTGATCGACGGCATCATCAGGGAGCAGGCGCCGATGCGCGAGCGCGCGCAGGCCTATATCGACGATCCGGCGCGGGTGCGCGAGATCATCGCTGCCGGCAACGCGCGGGCAAGGGCGCTTGCCGCAGAGACGATGCGTGACGTGCGCGAGGCGATGGGCCTCGGCTACCGCTGAGCGGAATGAGCGAAAGCGGTCTCCTCGACGGTATCGAACCGCCGCCTCCGCTGCCGGAAACGGCGGCGAAGGCCGAGCCGGTGGCGCGCATCTATGGCGAGCCACTGGAACAGTTGCCGCTCGACCTGTATATTCCGCCCGACGCACTGGCGGTGATGCTCGATGCCTTCGAAGGGCCGCTCGACCTGCTGCTTTACCTGATCCGCAAGGCCAATATCAACATCCTCGACATCCCGATGGCGCCGCTGACGCGCCAGTATCTGGATTACGTCGAGGCGATGCGTTCGCACAACCTGGAGCTGGCCGCCGACTATCTGGTGATGGCGGCGATGCTGATCGAGATCAAGTCGCGGATGTTGCTGCCGCGCCCGAAGGCGGCGGAAGGCGAGGAGGTCGAAGATCCGCGCGCCGAACTGGTGCGCCGCCTGGTCGAATACGAGCAGATGAAGCTCGCCGCGGCGAAGCTCGACGCGCTGCCGCAGGCCGAGCGCGATTTCGCCTGGGTCGATGTCTGGGTCGAAAGGACGATGGTTCGCCGCTTCCCCGAGGTCGCCGTCGTCGACCTTCAGGAAGCCTGGGCGGCGATCCTGCGTCAGGCGAAGCTGCACCGGCACCACCGGGTGCAGCGCGAGGAACTTTCGGTGCGCGAGCACATGGGCATCATCCTGCGCCAGTTGCGCGAGGCGAGCGGTTTCGTCGAGTTCGAGCTCATGTTCGATCCGACGGTCGGTGTCCCCGGCGTCATCGTTCATTTTCTGGCGATGCTGGAACTGGCGCGCGAACACCTGGTCGAGATCACCCAGACCGAAGCCTTTGATCCGATTTACGTGAGATTGGCCGATGGAAGAAGTAGCGAACCCGTCGTCGAACAGCCCGACGGAAACTCCGGTGGAGATGCCGGGCAGCCTGCCGGATAACCCGGAAGCGCTCAAACGCGTTCTGGAAGCGGCGCTGCTCGCCGCGCAGTCGCCGCTGCCGGTGAGCGAACTGCGCCGGATGTTCGACGAGGACATCGGCGCCGACGTCGTCAGGAAGCTGCTCGACGAACTGCGCGATGAATGGAATGGACGACCGGCGGAACTGGTGCAACTGGCCAGCGGCTGGCGCTTTCGCACGCGGCCCGAGTACGTCGGCTATCTGGCGCGGCTGAACCCGGAAAAACCGCCGAAATATTCGCGCGCCGTGCTCGAAACGCTGGCCATCATCGCCTACCGGCAGCCGGTGACGCGCGGCGACATCGAGGACATTCGCGGCGTCAGCGTCGCCACGCAGATCATCAAGGCACTGGAAGAGCGCGGCTGGGTCGATGCCGTCGGCCACCGCGACACGCCGGGGCGGCCGGCGCTTTATGCCACCACCCGCAAATTCCTCGACGACCTCGGCCTGCGCAGCCTGACCGAGCTGCCGCCGCTGGAACAGATCAACCAAGCACTGGAACTGGCCAATGGCTAACAAACCCCGCCGTACTCCCTTCCGCCCGCCGCAAGGCGCCAAAACGGGAAGGGTTCCTGCCGCCTTCGAACGCTATGGCGACGACGAAGCGCTGGATCGCGCCGTAAACGGCAACCGGATGCCGCAGGAAAGAAACGAGCACAAGGCGCCTGCCGGCAGGCGCGGTCGTGGCGGCGCCGCGCCGCAGGGCGAACCGGAGCGTCTGCACAAGGTGCTGGCGCAATCCGGCATCGGCTCGCGGCGCGAAATGGAAGAAATGATCATCGCCGGCCGCATCAGCGTAAACGGCCTGCCGGCGCACGTCGGCCAGCTGGTCGGGCCGAACGACCGGGTCAAGGTGAACGGCAAGCTGGTGCACGCCCGCTTCACCAGCCGTCTGCCGCGCGTCATCATCTACCACAAGCCGGAAGGCGAGATCGTCTCGCGCGATGACCCGGAGAAGCGCGCCTCGGTCTTCGACGCGCTGCCACGCATCAACGGCGGCCGCTGGGTGGCCGTCGGCCGGCTCGATTTCAACACCAGCGGCCTTCTCTTGTTCACCAGTTCCGGCGAGCTGGCCAACCGGCTGATGCATCCGCGCTACCAGCTGGTGCGCGAATACGCCGTGCGCGTGCTCGGCGACCTGCCGGAAGAGAAGATCGACCAGCTGCGCGAGGGCATCGAGCTGGAAGACGGCCCGGCGCATTTCGAGACGATCGAGGACGGCGGCGGGCAGGGCGCCAACCACTGGTACCGCGTGACCCTCTCGGAAGGCCGCAACCGCGAGGTCAGGCGCATGTTCGAGGCGGTCGGCACCACCGTCAGCCGGCTGATCCGCGTGCGCTACGGCCCCTTTCTGCTGCCGCCGCACCTGAAGCGCGGCAAGACGAGGGAACTGGAAGACACGGAAGTCCTGGCGCTGATGAAGAGCTTCGGCCTCGGTCCGGACGGCGAGGGCAAGGGGCGTACGCACGATCCGGCCTCGGCCTCCGGGGACGTGGACGGCAACCGCGCGCAGCCGGTGCGCAGCGAGCCGCTGGTTGACGGCAACCGGGCGTCGATGCCGCGCGGAAAAGGGAAAGGTCAGGGGCAAAGTCAGGGGAAACCCCAGGGGAAGAGCCAGAGACGGAACGCCGGCGGCGAGGTGGACGGCAACCGGGCGCCGGAGTCGCGCAAGCCGCGCCGCGGCGGTGGAGCGGGCAAGGGCAGCGACGGGAAACCCGGGAGAGGCCCCGAAAGAAGCGGCGACAAAAGCCTTCCCCGGAAGGCCGGCGGCGAAGGCAACCGTGCCGGATCGCGGCGCGGAAGCGGCGGCGAACAGGCCGGTGCACGGCCGGAAGGCGGCGAGCGACCGGCCGGCAAACCCCGCCGCGCACGCAGGCGCGGCCCGAAGCCGGAATGAACGTGGCCGGGCGGCGATTTCATTGCCATCCGGCCGCCTTTTCCGCTATAATTCTCGGGTTTCTTCCGCCGGCCCTTCGGGGCGGGGCATTTCCAGGATGGGCGTTTCGCCCATTTTTTATTTGTAGCGCATGAATCTGCACGAACTGATCGAGAAAACCGTCGTCGGCCTTGGCTATGATCTCGTGGATCTGGAGATGAGTCCGCGTGCGCGCGTCCTCCGGGTCTTCATCGACAAGCCGGAAAACGAGCGTGGCGTCAACATCGACGACTGCGTTGCCGTCAGCAACCAGTTGTCGCGCGTCCTGACCGTCGAGAACATCGACTACGACCGTCTCGAAGTCTCTTCGCCCGGCCTCGACCGGCCGCTCAAGAAGGCGGCCGACTACGAACGCTTTGCCGGTTCGGAAGTGCATCTGAAGCTGCGCGTTCCCGTCGCCGGTCGCCGCAATTTCAACGGCGTCCTGCAAGGATTGCAGGACGGCAAGGTACGCCTCGCCCTCGACGCGGGCGAGGTGGAAATGGATCTGGGCAACATCGAGCGTGCCCGCCTGGTTCCCAGGTTCGATTGAGCCTGGCCAAAGGAGATTAGGAAAGAATGAGCCGCGAAATCCTGTTGCTGGTCGATGCGCTGGCACGTGAAAAGAACGTTCCCAAGGACATCGTCTTCGGCGCGCTCGAACTGGCGCTGGCCTCGGCCACCAAGAAGCGCATCCACGACGAGGCCGACGTGCGCGTCGCCATCGACCGCGAGACCGGAGACTTCGAGAGCTTCCGTCGCTGGGAAGTGGTTGCCGACGACGATTTCGAGAACGAGCACATTCAGGTGCCGATTTCGGCGGCGCTCGTCGAAGATCCCGAATTCCAGGTCGGCGACTTCATCGAGGAGCCGCTCGAACCGATCGATTTCGGCCGCATCGGCGCGCAGGCCGCCAAGCAGGTCATCCTGCAGAAGATCCGCGACGCCGAGCGCGAGCAGATCCTCAGCGACTTCCTCGAGCGCGGCGAGCACATCGTTTCCGGCACGATCAAGCGCATGGAACGCGGCAACGCCATCATCGAGTCGGGCAAGGTCGAGGCCGTGCTGCCGCGCGACCAGACGATCCCGAAGGAAAACCTGCGCATCGGCGACCGCGTCAAGGCCTATCTGCTGAAGATCGACCGCCAGGCACGCGGCCCGCAGCTGATCCTGTCGCGCACCGCGCCCGAATTCATCATCAAACTGTTCGAGCTGGAGGTGCCGGAGATCGACGACGGCCTGATGGAGATCAAGGCCGCCGCCCGCGATGCGGGAATGCGCGCCAAGATCGCCGTCAAGTCGAACGATCAGCGCATCGACCCGATCGGCACCTGCGTCGGCCTGCGCGGCACCCGCGTCCAGGCCGTGACCAACGAGCTGGCCGGTGAGCGGGTCGATATCGTGCTCTGGTCGGCCGACCCGGCGCAGTTCGTCGTCGGCGCGCTGGCGCCGGCCGAGGTTTCCTCGATCGTGGTCGACGAGGAGAAGCACAGCATGGACGTGGTGGTCGACGAGGCCAACCTGGCCATCGCCATCGGCCGGGGCGGCCAGAACGTCCGCCTCGCCTCGGAGCTGACCGGCTGGTCGATCAACCTGATGACCGAGGAAGAGTCGCAGAAGAAGTCCGAAGCCGAAACGGCGGCGATCCGCGTGCTCTTCATGGAAAAGCTCGATGTCGACGAGGAAGTCGCCGACATCCTGATCGAGGAAGGTTTCTCGACGCTGGAAGAAGTCGCCTACGTGCCGCTGCACGAAATGCTCGAAATCGAGGCCTTTGACGAGGCGACCGTGCAGGAGCTGCGTGACCGCGCCCGCAACGTGCTGCTGACCGAGGCAATCGTCACCGAGGAGCAGATTGAAGGCGTCGAGGAAGCCATGCTCAACCTCGAAGGCATGGACAAGGCGCTGGCGGCCAAGCTCGCCAGCAACGACATCAAGAACCGCGACGACCTGGGCGACCTGGCCGTCGACGAACTGACTGAAATGACCGGCATCGATGCCGATCGTGCAAAACTGCTCATCACCAACGCGCGCGCGCACTGGTTCGAGTAAGCGATTGGGGGGGTAGAAAACGGATATGGCGCAAACGAGTGTTTCCGAGTTTGCGGGCGAGTTGAAACTCCCCGCGTCGTCGCTGCTTGAGCAATTGAAGAAGGCCGGGGTCGCCAAGAAAGGCGTCGACGACCTGCTCACCGAAACGGACAAGTCGATGCTTCTCGACTACCTGCGCAAGTCGCATGGCGAGGTGCAGGCAAAGACCAAGATCACGCTGACGCGCAAGCAGACGAGCGAGATCAAGGCGCACGATTCGTCGGGCAAGACCCGCACGGTGCAGGTCGAAGTGCGCAAGAAGCGCGTGCTGGTCAAGCGCGACCCGGCGGAACTGGCTGCCGCCGAACAGCCCGCGGCCGTCACGCCGCCGGCCCCCGTGCCCCCGCCTGCGCCCGAACCGGCGCCGGTCATCGAGCCGCCCGCGCCGGTCGAGCCGGTGGCGGTCGCCGCGCCCGTTGTCGAAGAAGCCCCGGTTACCGCACCGGAGCCGGTGATCGAAGCGCCCGCGCCCGAAGCCGTCGTGGCAACGCCGGAGCCGGCAGCCGCGGCAAGCGCAGCCGCAACGGAAAAGCCGGCGACGAAGCCGAAGGCGACGCGTGTCGCCAAACCGACGCTGGCCTCCGTGATCGGTGAGGATGAACTGCGCCAGCGCGCCGAGGAAGCGCGTCGCGCGGCGGCGCTCTCCGAGCGTCAGGCCGCCGATTTCCGCGAGCGCCAGGAGCGTCAGGCCGAACTGGCCCGCCTGCGCATCGAAGCCGAAGAGAAGGCCGTTGCCGCCCGTGCCGCCGAAGCCGCCAAGGCCGCTGCGGCACTGAGCGCCGCCGAGAAGCCGGCAACCGAGGACAAGACGCTGCACCGCCCGGCCAAGCCTGAAGGCAAGGGCAAGGATGCGAAAAAGGACGACAAGAAGGGCGGCTGGACCGACAACACGAGGAAGCGCGGCATCAAGACGCGCGGCGGTGATGCCGGCTCCGGCTGGCGCTCGGGCAAGGGCGGCCGTCACGGCAAGCACGACGACGATTCGCACGCCTTCCAGGCGCCGACCGAACCGGTCGTGCGCGAAGTGCATGTGCCGGAAACCATCTCGGTCGCCGATCTCGCCCACAAGATGGCGGTGAAGGCCACCGAAGTCATCAAGACGATGATGAAGATGGGGTCGATGGTCACCATCAACCAGGTGCTCGACCAGGAAACGGCGATGATCGTCGTCGAGGAAATGGGCCATACCGCCGTCGCCGCCAGGCTCGACGATCCGGACGCCTTCCTCGACGAACACGTCGAGCACAAGGATTACGTGCTGGTGCCCCGCGCCCCGGTGGTTACCGTCATGGGCCACGTCGACCACGGCAAGACCTCGCTGCTCGACTACATCCGCCGCACCCGCGTCGCCATTGGCGAAGCCGGCGGCATCACGCAGCACATCGGCGCCTATCACGTCGAGACGCCGCGCGGCATGGTCACCTTCCTCGACACGCCGGGCCACGAGGCGTTCACGGCGATGCGCGCGCGCGGCGCCAAGGCCACCGACATCGTCATCCTGGTGTGCGCGGCCGACGACGGCGTGATGCCGCAGACGAAGGAAGCGGTGCACCACGCGAAGGCGGCCGGCGTGCCGATCGTCGTCGCCGTGACCAAGGTCGACAAGCCGGAAGCCAATCCGGATCGCGTCAAGCAGGAACTCGTCGCCGAGCAAGTGGTGCCGGAAGAATACGGCGGCGACTCGCCCTTCGTCAGCGTTTCGGCCAAGACCGGCCAGGGCATCGACGATCTGCTGGAACAGGTGCTGTTGCAGGCCGAAGTGCTCGAACTGAAAGCCGCCGCCGATGCGCCGGCCAAGGGCCTGATCATCGAAGCGCGCCTCGACAAGGGCCGCGGCCCGGTGGCGACGATGCTCGTGCAGTCGGGCACGCTGCGCCAGGGCGACATGCTGCTGGCCGGCCAGATGTTCGGCAAGGTGCGCGCGATGCTCGACGAGAACGGCAAGCCGATCAAGGAAGCCGGCCCGTCGATTCCGGTCGAGATCCAGGGCCTGTCTGACGTGCCGGCAGCCGGCGAGGAAGCCGTGGTGCTGGCCGACGAGAAGAAGGCGCGCGAAATCGCGCTCTTCCGCCAGGGCAAGTTCCGCGACGTCAAGCTGGCCAAGCAGCAGGCCGCCAAGCTCGAAAACATCTTCGACCAGATGGCCGAGGGCGAGGTCAAGACCCTGCCGCTGATCATCAAGGCCGACGTCCAGGGTTCGCAGGAGGCGCTGGTGCAGTCGCTGGTCAAGCTGTCGACCAGCGAGGTCAAGGTCAACGTCATCCACGCGGCGGTCGGCGGCATCACCGAGTCCGACATCAACCTGGCGCAGGCGTCCAAGGCCGTCGTCATCGGCTTCAACACCCGTGCCGATGCCGGCGCCCGCAAGACGGCCGAGAACTTCGGCGTCGACATCCGCTACTACAACATCATCTACGACGCGGTCGACGAGGTGAAGTCGGCGCTCTCGGGGATGCTGGCTCCCGAGCGGCGGGAAGAGATCATCGGTTCGGTCGAAATCCGCCAGGTTTTCCGCGCCTCCAAGATCGGCACCATCGCTGGCTGCTACGTGCTCGACGGCGTCGTCAAGCGCGGTGCCCGTGCCCGCCTGCTGCGCAACAACGTCGTGCAGTGGGACGGCGAACTCGACTCGCTCAAGCGTTTCAAGGACGACGTCAAGGAAGTCAAGGCCGGTTTCGAGTGCGGTCTGTCGTTGAAGAACTACAACGACATCGAAGAAAGCGACCTGCTCGAAGTCTACGAGATCAAGGAAATTGCCCGCACGCTCTAAGCACAACACCGCCGGCTTTTCCCGCCGCGACCGCGTCAATGAACAGGTGCGGCGGGAACTGGCGGAACTGATCCGCACGGAGCTGAAGGATCCGCGCGTCGGCATGGTCAGCCTCACCGCCGTCGAGGTGACGCCCGACTATGCCCACGCCAAGGTCTGGTTCAGCACGCTCGCCGGCGAGGCACAGGTTCCCGAAGTCATCCTCGGCCTCCGGAAAGCCTCCGGTTTCCTGCGCCGCGAACTCGGGCGCCGCATCCGCATCCACACCATTCCCGAACTGCATTTCGTGCACGATGCCTCGCTCGAACGCGGCGCCGACCTCTCGCGCCTGATCGACGAGGCCAACCGCCTGCACGGCGAGGATTGGGAGCCTCCCGCACCTCCAGCGGAAGACGCGCCACAATGAACGCGCCCGCCCGGCGCCGCTGGCGGCGGGTCGATGGCGTGCTGCTCCTCGACAAGCCTTCCGGTATCAGCTCCAACGACGCCCTGCAGAAGGCGCGCCGTCTCTTTTCGGCCGAGAAGGCCGGCCACACCGGCACGCTCGACCCGATGGCCTCCGGCCTCCTGCCGATCTGCTTCGGCGAGGCGACCAAGTTCTCCGCCGACCTGCTCGACGCCGACAAGACCTACGAAGCGACGCTGCGCCTGGGCGTGACGACGACCACTGCCGACGCCGAGGGCGACGTGCTGGAGACGCGGCCGGTCGAGGTCGATGAAGCGGGATTCCTCGCCGTGCTGCCGCGCTTCTCC
>JAVFAT010000024.1:0-14359 GCA_034002385.1 Azospira sp.
AAAGGGTCAGGAGGCGTCCGAATGGGGGCGAAACGGGTTGAAAAGGGGGTTGACAGCCTTGGGGGGATCAATAAATAATGCGAAACATTCTCATTAACCATGTAGCACTGTTCAACGCAGCCTTACGGACATTGACCGAATGGAAACGCTCACCCGGATGCCGACGACCTCGGATACGCCCGCTCCGTCGCAACTCGCCTGCCTGCCTCCGCGCATCGACAGCGGTCAGTTGCTTGGCAGCCACCGCGTGATAGAGATCGAGCACGGCGGCACGCGCTACATGCTGCGCGTGACCAAGGACAACAAATTGATACTGACCAAATAAGGGCGAAGGATGATCCGGGCACACGTCACCTTCGGCGAGGAACTTTCCTTCCCCTGACGATTTCTCTCGCTCGTTCCGCCAGCCAGCCAGCCGCCAGGCCAGCCAGCCACGCGCTTTTTCCGCCGCCTCGGGGGCGGGCGGCCGGTTCAGGCAATGCAGACAGCAACCCGGCCAACAGACGACATGGACACTTCCCACACGCTTTACACCGCGCCCTACAACGCCGCTCCGCGTCTTTCCCTGCGCGTGCTCCTGCTGATCGGCGCGGCCCACGTCGGTGTGCTCGTCCTGCTCGTCAGTCTGCAGATCGTGCCGGTGCCGGTGGCCATCACCACGCTCACCGTGGATATCCTGACGCCGGCACCGCCCGCGCCCCAGCCGGAAATCGTGCCGCCGAAGCCGCCGCGCCCGGTTGAACCGAAGCCGAAACCGCGCCCCCGGCCGACACCGCAAGCCGCGCCGCAACAGATCATTGCCGCTGAAACGACGGCGCCGGCAGCCGAGGACGTGCCCGCGCCCGTCGTCCAGGAAGCCCCGCCCGCGCCGCCGGCGCCACCGCTTCCGGCGCCGGCTGCAACCATCAGCGAGCCGCGCTACGATGCCGACTACCTCTCCAACCCCAAGCCCGTTTACCCTTCGCTTTCGCGCCGCATGGGCGAGGAAGGGCGCGTGCTGTTGCGTGTGTTCGTCGAGGCCGACGGGCGCCCGTCGCAAATCGAAATCAAGGAAACGAGCGGCTCGCCGCGGCTCGACCGGGCGGCGCAGGACGCCGTCCAGCGCTGGCGCTTCGTAGCGGCCAGACGCGGCGACGAGGCGCTTGCCGCCTGGGTGCTCGTTCCCATCGCATTCAATCTGAAGAACTGAAGGACCGTCATGGAAAATCCCCTGGGTTTTGCCCACTTCCTCGCCAACACCGACATCGTCGCCCGCATCGTTCTGGCACTGATGCTGATCGCCTCCATCGGTTCCTGGTACCTGATCTTCACCAAGGGCGTGCTCGGCGTCCGTATGCGCAGGAAGAGCGCCGAATTCCTCAAGGCCTTCTGGGAGGCGCCGAATCTGGAGGCGGTCGCCGCGCGCATCCGTGAGCAGGGCACGACCGAACCGTTCTCGCATCTGGTGCACCACGCTTTCACCGCCATCGAGCAGCACAACCGCTGCAAGAGCGGCTGCGAATGTTCCACCGCCGGCCTGATCGCCGCCGGCAACCCGGAAGACCTGCTGACCCGTGCGCTGAAGCGCGCCATCGACGAGGACAAGGCGCAGCTCGAATTCGGACAGACCTTCCTTGCCACCGTCGCTTCTTCCGCTCCCTTCGTCGGCCTCTTCGGCACCGTCTGGGGCATCTACCATGCGCTGATCGCCATCGGCATGTCCGGTCAGGGCACGCTTGATAAAGTTGCCGGCCCGGTCGGCGAGGCGCTCATCATGACCGGCATCGGTCTGGCTGTCGCCATCCCGGCGGCAGTGGCCTATAACCACTTCGCGCGCCAGAACCGCAACACGCTGTCGCAGCTGAATTCCTTCGCCTACGACGTCTTCGCCTTCCTCGCCACCGGCGTCAAGACTTCGCCGATGCGGACCGATGCCCGCGCCACCAGCGAGAAGGTGATCGCCATGGCGCGCGCGCAGGGTATCGGCGCCGACGCTCCCGAGCAGCAGCCGAGCCACCCCGGCCTTGCCGTGCGCTGAGCGGAGGAAAAGGACATGGCCTTTGGCAGCATGGAATCCGGCGACGAAGATGCGCCGCTGACCGAAATCAACATGGTGCCGCTGATCGATGTGATGCTGGTGCTGCTCATCATCTTCATCGTCACCGCGCCGCTGCTCACGCACGCCGTCAAGGTCGACCTGCCGAGGGCTGCTTCGACGGCAAACCAGACCAAACCGGACAACGTCCAGGTGGCCATCGACGTCGATGGCAACACGCTCTGGAACGGCGAACCTGTCGATGCGGCGCAGTTCAACGCGCGCCTCGCCGCCGCCGGTGCCCTGCAGCCGCAGCCCGAGCTGCACATCCGCGCCGACCGCATGACACCCTACGAGAAGGTCGCGCAGGTCATGTCGGATGCCGCCCGCAACGGGCTGACGCGAATCGGCTTCGTTACCGACCCGACCGGCATCGAACGCTGAAGGCGTGGAGCAGGCGGGGCGGCGGGCTGTCGCCCTCTGCCGTCCATCCGCGCGGCAGCGGCCGGCGTGTTGCGATACGCCAGCGATCGTCCGTAGCGGTTTGGCTCGCCTCCTGCGGCGATCGGCATGGTCTGCTTGCCGCGGGTTTTCCCGGCGCAGCCGGGCACGCGCCGGCAAGCGGACGGGCCGCTGGCAAAGCTTCCCGGAGCGGGCTTTCGTCGCCCGTTAAATGCTGACATCATTCACCGGAATCGCATTCCAGCGAGGTGACGATGATGCGCTCTCCCGTTTTTCTGCTGCTCGCACTGGCGCTCTTCCTGCCTGCATCGACGACCGGCGCGTCCGGCCTCCATCCGGCGATTCCTTCCACCGGCGCGCCTCCGCTCATGCTCGCCGAGCGGCTGACGGTGCCGGACATGGCAAGCATCGATCCGGCCGACTGGTGGGTGAGCGAGAAGCTCGACGGCGTGCGCGCGATCTGGGACGGCGAGCGCCTGCGCCTGCGCAGCGGCGCCGTCGTCGCCGCACCGGCCTGGTTCCTTGCCGGGCTGCCGGCGGTGGCGCTCGACGGCGAGTTGTGGATCGGGCGGCGCAGTTTCGACCGCCTGGCCGCGCTCGTGCGCCGTGCCGCGCCGGAAGACGACGCCTGGCGCGCGGTGCGCTACATGATTTTCGACCTGCCCGGCGCGACGGAGGATTTCAGCGGCCGGGTCGCGCGGATGCGGGCGCTGACCAAGGCCGCCGCTCTTCCCTGGCTGCAGCCCGTGGCACAGCTTCGCCTGAGCGACGCGGCCGCGTTGCGGCGCCATTTTGACGAAGTGCTGCGCGGCGGCGGCGAGGGCCTGATGCTGCATCGTGCCGATGCCCGCTGGATGCCCGGCCGCAGTGCCGCGCTGCTGAAACTCGTACCCTGGCATGACGACGAGGCGCGCGTGGTCGCCCATCTGCCCGGCAAGGGCCGGCTGCACGGCCTGACCGGCTCGCTGCTGGTCGAAACCGCCGATGGCCGGCGTTTTCGCCTGGGCAGCGGCCTTACCGACGCACAGCGCCGCGCACCGCCGGCCGTCGGCAGCCTCGTCACCTACCGCTACCGCGAACTGACGCCACACGGCCAGCCGCGCTTTCCACGCTTCCTGCGCGTGCGCGAACTCCCCTGAACCTGAAACCCGCGGCTATTTTCGGTGCAGAGGCAGGCATTCATTCGCACTCACCCGCACTCAGCACTCGGCCGGGGTTTCGGGTTCATCGTGCCTTTCTCAGGGGGGCGCCCGAAGAAGCAAAAAAAAAACGGCAAGCCCCTTCCGTAAAGGCTTGCCGGAGGGGCGCCGGTGGCGCCCGGAAAACGAGGCGGAACGGGGTGGAGCGGGGTGGAGCTGGGTGGAATGGGGCTGATCAGGCCACGCCGAGCGCGTGAAGGGGGCGGGGCATGGGGCGGCTGTGGTGCGCGTGGATTGCACCGTCGGCGACCTCGCCGTGGATTTCGTCCCTGGCTCCAGGCGTCTGTCGGGGGCGGGCGGGGAAGGTTCGTGCCGCTGGGTCTGCGCGGCCGGCAGGCGGCGTCGGTGCACCGGCGGCCTCGTCGGCGCCATCGCTGCCATCGGTGGCATCGACACCCGTGGTGGCGAATGCGTGCAAGCGGCGGTGCAGGTGGGCGAAGGCCGCACCGTCGGGCGTCGCTCCTTCGAGCAGGGCGGAGAGGCCGTAGGTGAAGGCTTCGGTGAAGGCGTCGACCTTGCCGGTGCGCACCGCGCAGGTGGCTGCCAGCGGCGCCAGATCGTCGAGCAGCTGGCGTGCCGGATGCTGCCAGTCGGCGAAGAAGGCGGGTTCGCGCAGGGCCAGGTGCAGCACCGGCAACTGCGCGGCGAGAAGCGGGCGGGCTGCGCCGTGTGGCAGGCGCGTGTCGCTGGTGACGAAGCTGAAAAGCATGTCGACGATGTCGATGGCCAGACGCCTGACGTGCCGGCTCCGCGGGTTGGTGCGATCCGGCCAGCGTCCGGTGATTGCCTGCGTCGCCGGACGCCGTTCGATCCGGTCTTCGAGCGAGGCGAGGAAATGGGCGCTCAGGCTCGCCAGGCCGATCGTTGCGAGGGGGGCTTCGGCGTCCGCCTGGGCGCCGGTTTTGCCGGGGGAAATCACCCGGCTGTGTGCAGATGTTGCCATGTCCGATCCTCCCGACAGGGACGCACGTGCGGCGGCCCTGCGACGATGCGGGAAAAACCGGGGAAAGCGTGGCGGACGCTGCCGGCCGGCGGTGCTGGCTGCGGATTGCCGGAAACGGGAAGCGTGCAGGGAGCCTCGCTGACCGCTGCGCGCAGGGCAAGCGAAGCCCTGACCACATGCGTGGCCCGGGCCGGATGCCGGCGGCAGGGAGGGATGCTCACATCGACCTCGTTCTATCTGGCGGTTCCGCTACCGTGGCGAGTCGGGCCGGTTGGCCGGGCCTCGCTTTAGGCCGGTGACTTTGCGTCGCCATCTTTCGATGGTTTTGCCCTGTTTCAGAGACCGGTGCATCACCTCTTGCGGGTGGGTTGCGAACCGGTCGCGCTTTTTTGTCGCTGTTGTCGTTGCGCCCAGCCTCGTGTCTTCGCACTCGTGCCGTTCGTGTGGCGCATTCGGCGTGACTTTATCGCTGCCCGCTTGCCGATGGCAAGCACTATTTCCGGGCTTCCTTCATGATCTGTTGCGTCTGCGCCCAGGCAATGTGCTCGCGCACCAGCGGCGAGGGATGTTCGCTGCTGGCGGCCAGCGCGGCCCGTATTTCCGGTGAGGCCGGTGCGTTGCCAAGCGCGACGGCGATGTTGCGCAGCCAGCGCTCGTGGCCGATGCGGCGGATCGGGCTGCCTTGCAGGCGTTGGTCGAATTCGGCCTCGCTCCAGGCGAAGAGGTCGATGAGCGCAGCGGCGTCCAGGCCCTGGCGCGGTGCGAAATCCGGGTCGCCGGCCCGGGCGAAGCGGTTCCACGGGCAGCAGAGCTGGCAGTCGTCGCAGCCGTAGATGCGGTTGCCGATGAGTGGCCGAAGCGCTTCCGGGATCGGGCCGGCAAGTTCGATGGTCAGGTAGGAGATGCAGCGCCGCGCGTCGACCTCGTAGGGGGCGACGATGGCCTCTGTCGGGCAGGCGGCGATGCAGGCCGTGCAGGTGCCGCAGTGCGCCTCGATCGGCGAATCGGGTGGTAGCGGCAGGTCGGTGTAAAGCTCGCCGAGGAAGTGATACGAGCCGCTGCGCGCAAGCGACAGCGTGTGTTTGCCGCGCCAGGCGGTGCCTGCCTGGCGGGCGAATTCGACTTCCATTACCGGTGCCGAGTCGGAGAAGGCACGACAGGTGAAATCGCCGATTTCGGCGCGGATGCGGTCGGCGAGCTTCTGCAGGCGGTTGCGGATCGGCTTGTGGTAGTCGCGGCCGAGCGCGTAGCGCGAGACGTAGGCGAGGCCGCCGTCGGCCAGCGTTGCCGCGGCGTCGGCTGCATCCTCCGGCCAGTACGGCTGGCGCACGCTGATTACGCTGACGACGCCGGGCACGAGCAGGCCGGGGTCGGCACGCAGCGGCGCATGTTTGGCCATATAATCCATCTCCCCGTGGCGGCCGAGTTCAAGCCAGCGCAGCAGTCCCGGCGTTGCCGCGCCGGTGTCGGCATGGGCGATGCCGACTTCGGCGAAACCCAGCTCGCGCCCCCAGCGCTTGATGCGTCCGGCAAGCTCTGCCCAATCGTGTTCGGAGCGTTCGGCGAGGTCGGAGCGTTCGGAGCGTTCGGATTGCTCGGGTCGTTCGGCGCGGTCGCATCCTTCGGATCGCTCAAGGTGTCCGGAGCCGCGGTCGGCCGCTGATGGCGATGCCGTTTCCTTTGCTGATCGGGCGTTCGCTTCCGCTGCTGCGTTTGCTGCAGGAGCCGTTGCCGCCGCCGGTTCTTTTCCGCTTCCGTTTTTCCTGCTGTCCACTGTCGTCACCACGTCCGTTTCGCGTGTTTTCCGCCTTCCGCAAAGCCTAGCATGAGCGTCAACAGCCACTTCCTTCCCGATGAAAACGCCACCGCCGTCTTCGGTGCAAGGCTCGCCGCCGCGCTGCGTCCGGGCATGGTCATTTACCTCGAAGGCGATCTGGGCGCCGGCAAGACGACGCTGGTGCGGGCGGCGCTGCGCGCCCTTGGCCATGCCGGGCCGGTGAAGAGTCCGACGTATTCGTTGGTTGAGGTTTATGTAATTTCGAGCTTATACTTCTATCACTTTGATTTTTATCGGTTCAATTATCCGGAAGAGTTTGTCGATGCCGGCCTGGGCGAATATTTCCGCAGCGACTCGGTCTGTCTGGTCGAATGGCCGGACAAGGCGGCCGGTTTTGTGCCGCCACCCGACCTCGTCGTCGCCCTCCGTTTCGAGGCCGCCGGCCGCCGCGTCGACCTGCTCGCCCGGTCGCCGGAGGGGGAAACATGCCTGCGCGCACTGACGCTTCCGCCGCCCGATCTGATGACGCCGGGCACGCCAACGCCGTAGACCTCGCCGCCCGGCGCCGCCTCCTGCGCTTTGCCGGCGCCTCCCTCGTCCTCTTCGTGACACCGCTGGCGCGCGCCGCCGCCGGGCCGAGCGTGCTCGCCGTGCGCGTCTGGCCGTCGGCCGACTACACGCGCGTGACGCTGGAGAGCGATGCGCCGATGAAGTATTCGCACTTCACGGTGAAGAACCCGGAACGCCTCGTCGTCGACCTCGAAGGCGTCGAACTGAACGGCGTGCTGGAAAGCCTGGCCGGCAAGATCGTTCCCGACGATCCGAACATCAGGCTGCTGCGCGCCGGCCGCTTCAAGCCCGGTGTCGTCCGCCTGGTGATGGAGCTGAAGACCGAGGTGGCGCCGCAGGTGTTCGTGCTGAAGCCGGTCGGCGAGTACGGGCACCGGCTGGTGCTCGACGTCTATCCGGCCGACCCGCTCGATCCGCTGATGGCCTTGCTCGAAAAGAAGGAACTGCGGCCGCTGCCGCTCGACGAGCCGCCGGCGGTCGCCGAGGCGAAGCCGCCTGCCGGCGGCGCGAAGCGCGCCGGCCGGCCGGCGGTGGTCGACCGGCTGGTGACGATCACCCTCGACCCTGGCCACGGCGGGGAAGACCCCGGCGCCATCGGCCGCCGCGGCACCTACGAGAAGAACGTGACGCTGGCTGTGGCACGGCGGCTGAAGGCGAAGATCGACGCCGAGCCGAACATGCGCGCGGTGCTGACGCGCGACTCCGATTTCTTCGTGCCGCTGGCCATGCGCGTGCAGAAGGCGCGGCGCGTGCAGTCCGACCTCTTCGTGTCGATCCACGCCGATGCCTTCATCAAGCCCCATGCGCGCGGCGCTTCGGTGTTCGTGCTCTCGGAGAACGGCGCCTCCAGTTCGGCGGCACGCTGGCTGGCGAACAAGGAAAACGCGGCCGACCTGATCGGCGGCGTGAACATCGGCGTCAAGGACCCGGTGCTGGCGCGCACGCTGCTCGATCTCTCGCAGACGGCGACGATCAACGACAGTCTCAAGCTCGGCAAGGCCGTGCTCGGCGAACTGGGCGGCGTCGGCACGCTGCACAAGCCGCACGTCGAACAGGCCGGCTTCGCCGTGCTGAAGGCGCCGGACATCCCGTCGATCCTGGTCGAGACGGCCTTCATCTCGAACCCGGAGGAAGAGCGCCGGCTGAACGACGAGGCCTATCAGGACAAACTCGCCGAAGCGGTGCTCGCCGGCATCCGCAAGTATTTCAAGCTCAATCCGCCGCTCGCCAAATCCAGGCTGGCGCGGCTCGATTGACGCGGACTGGCCCGCTCTCCCGCGAGGCCGGAGAAGGCGAGCTGCCGACGTCGGCTTCTTCGCCGCGCCTCAAATCGCGTGAAACCAGGCGGTTCAGGAAGCGTCAGCGTTTCGAGGTGGAAGCGGACAATCGAACCCCCCCCCCCGGCCGCCTGGCTAATGACGTGGCTGCCTCCTGCTTCCGTTCAAGGCAATGCTTCACGGCGGCCAGATCGTCCGGCGCCTCGCCGATGAAGATGCGTGCATACGGTAGCCCTGAAAGGGGGAGAGTGCAGGGGAGAGCGCACCGTCGGTTCGGCTGCTCCCGGAGCGCCCTGCAGCGGCGCGGCAAGAGCCTGTGTAAACCTTTATAATTCGGCCCTTTTCCTCCTTTTTCCTCCCTTTCGGCCAATCCTTCCGGCGTTTCCCGATGCTCGTCTTCCGTGGCATTTCGCAACCCGCGCCCGGCGCGACCGTGCTCACCATCGGCAATTTCGATGGCGTGCATCTGGGCCATCGCGCGCTGCTTGCACGCCTGTGCTCGGTTGCGGGCGAAGCCGGATTGCCGCCGGCGGTGCTCACCTTCGAGCCGCATCCGCGCGAGTTCTTCGCGCCGGAGTCGGCGCCGAGGCGGCTGTCCACGCTGCGCGAGAAGCTCGAACTGATCGCCGAGGACGGCGTCGAGCTGGCCTTCGTCTGCCGCTTCAACAAGGCTTTCGCCAGCCTCACCGCCGACCAGTTCGTCGAGGACGTGCTGGTTCGTGCGCTGCGCGTTCGGCACCTGATCGTCGGCGACGACTTCCGCTTCGGCGCCCGGCGTGCCGGCGACTTCGCACTGCTGCAGCAGGCGGGGGAATCGTTCGGTTTCCGCGTCGAGGCAACGCCCTCGGTGGTCGATGGCGGCATCCGCATCTCCAGCTCGGCGGTGCGCAATGCGCTGTGGGCCGGAGAACTCGAGCGTGCCGCCGAACTGCTCGGCCGCCCGTACGTGATCGATGGCCGCGTCGTGCATGGCGACAAGGTTGGCCGGCAGCTCGGCTACGCCACGGCCAACATCCGCATGAAGCATGACCGGCCGCCGCTCTTGGGCGTCTTCGCCGTCGAGGTCACCGGTATCGACGGCAGGGCGCTGCCCGGCGTCGCCAATCTGGGCTACCGGCCGACGGCGAATGCCGTGGTACGCCCGATCCTCGAAGTGCATCTGTTCGATTTCGCCGCCGACATCTACGGTGCGCACCTGACCGTCCGCTTCCTGCACAAGATCCGCGACGAAATGAAGTTTTCCGGTTTTGACGAACTGAAGGCGCAGATCGCCCGCGACGTCGATACCGCCCGCCAGTATTTCAAGCTTGAATGATTTGAATCCGAGTAATCCAAATGGCCGACTACAAGCACACGCTGAACCTTCCCGATACCCCGTTCCCGATGCGCGGCGACCTCGCCAGGCGCGAACCCGCGTGGGTGCAACAGTGGCAGGAGCAGAAGCTCTACGAGCAGATCCGCAAGGCGGCGCAGGGCCGCCCGCGCTTCGTGCTGCACGATGGCCCGCCGTATGCCAACGGCGACATCCACATCGGCCACGCGGTGAACAAGATCCTCAAGGACATCATCGTCCGCTCGAAGACGCTGGCCGGCTTCGACGCGCCCTACGTGCCGGGCTGGGACTGCCACGGCCTGCCGATCGAGCACCAGATCGAGAAGCTGCACGGCAAGCACATCGCCGGCGACAAGGTGCGCGAGCTGTGCCGCACTTACGCCGGTGAGCAGGTCGAGCGTCAGAAGAAGGATTTCATCCGCCTCGGCGTGCTCGGCGAGTGGGACAACCCCTACCTGACGATGGCCTTCAAGACCGAGGCCGACGAGATCCGCGCGCTCGGAAAGATTCTGGAGAAGGGCTACCTGTACCAGGGCCTGAAGCCGGTGAACTGGTGTCTCGACTGCGGTTCGGCGCTGGCCGAAGCCGAGGTCGAGTACGAGGACAAGACCTCGCCGGCGATCGACGTCGCCTTCCCGGTGCACGACAACCACGCCGAGAAGCTGGCCAAGGCCTTCGGTCTCACCCACCTGCGCGGCCCGGCCTTCGCGGTGATCTGGACGACGACGCCGTGGACGCTGCCGGCGAACGAGGCGGTGAGCGTGCATCCCGAGTTCGACTACGATCTGGTCGAAACGCCGAAGGGGGCGCTGATCCTTGCCCGCGAGCTGGCCGATGCCTGCCTCAAGCGCTATGAGCTGGAAGGCAAGGTCGTCGGTTCGTGCAAGGGCGCCGCGCTCGACCAGATCCTGCTCTGTCATCCGTTCCAGGCGCGCGACGTGGCGATCATCTGCGGCACGCACGTCACCATCGATGCCGGTACCGGCCAGGTGCACACGGCGCCGGCGCATGGCGTCGACGACTACGTGGTCGGCAGGAAATACGGCCTGCCGGTGAACAACCCGGTCGGCGACGACGGAAAATTCCTCGGCAACGTGCCAGCGCTGTCCGTCGGCGAACTTGCGGGCAAGACGGTGTGGGACGCCAACCCGCTGGTGCTGCAGGAACTGGAAGCAAAGGGCCTGCTGCTCAGGCAGGAAAAGATACGCCACAGCTATCCGCACTGCTGGCGGCACAAGACGCCGATCATCTTCCGCGCGACGACGCAGTGGTTTATTGGCATGGAGCACAAGTCGAACGAGCACGGCGCTAATGGCGAGGCGCCGACGCTGCGCTGGGTCGCCGAGCGCGCCGTCGACGAGACGCAGTTCTTCCCGGCCTGGGGCCGCGCGCGGCTGGAGGCGATGATGAAGACCCGTCCCGACTGGTGCGTCTCGCGCCAGCGCAACTGGGGCGTGCCGATCCCGTTCTTCCTGCACCGGGAAACCGGCGCACTGCATCCGCGCACGCCGGAGCTGATCGAGCAGGTCGCGCAGCGCGTCGAGCAGACGGGCATCGAGGGCTGGTTCTCGCTCGATGCGAAGGAACTGCTTGGCGACGAGGCGGCGCAGTACCGCAAGATGAGCGATACGCTCGACGTCTGGTTCGATTCCGGCACGACCCACCTCTCGGTGATGCGCGGCTCGCACGCGGCGCAGTGCGGGTTCCCGGCCGACCTCTACCTCGAAGGCTCGGACCAGCATCGCGGCTGGTTCCAGAGTTCGCTGCTGACCGGCTGCGCGATCGACGGCCGGGCGCCGTACAAGGCGCTGCTGACGCACGGCTTCGTCGTCGACGGCAAGGGCATGAAGATGTCGAAGTCGAAGGGCAACGTGGTGGCGCCGCAGAAAGTGTCGGACACCCTCGGTGCCGACATCCTGCGCCTGTGGACGGCGGCCACCGACTACTCGGGCGAACTGTCGATCTCGGACGAGATCCTGAAGCGCGTGACCGAGTCCTACCGCCGCATCCGCAACACGCTGCGCTTCCTGCTCGCCAACGCGGCAACCGACTTCGACGCGGCGAAGGATCTGCTGCCGGTGTCCGAATGGCTGGAGATCGACCGCTACGCGCTGGCGATGACGCGCCGGCTGCAGCAGGACACCGAGGCCGACTACGGCCGCTACGAATTCCACCGCGTCGTGCAGGCGCTGCAGAACTTCTGCTCGGAGGATCTCGGCGGCTTCTACCTCGACATCCTCAAGGACCGCCTGTACACGACGCAGGCCGCTTCGCGCGCGCGCCGCTCGGCGCAGAGCGCGCTGTGGCACATCACCGGCACCTTCCTCAAGCTGATGGCGCCGATCCTCTCCTTCACCGCCGAGGAGGCCTGGAAGGAATTCGGCAAGACCGATGCGTCGATCATGCTCGAAACCTGGCAGCCGCTGCCGGCGCAGGAAGGCGAGGCGGAGCTGCTCGCCAAGTGGGCGCTGATCCGCGCGGTGCGCGGCGAAGTGACCAAGGTGCTCGAAGACCTGCGCATCGAAGGCAGGATCGGCGCGCCGCTGCAGGCGGCGGTGAGCATCGCCGCCGATGGCGAAAAATACGCGGCGCTGGCCTCGCTTGGCGACGACCTGAAGTACGTGTTCATCGTCTCCGCCGCGAACGTCGTGCAGGCGGCCGACGAGAAGGTGAGCGCGGCGCCGCTCGATCACGCCAAGTGCGAGCGCTGCTGGCACGTGCGTGCCGACGTCGGCGCCGATGCCGCGCATCCCGACCTGTGCGGACGCTGCGTCAGCAACCTGTCCGGCGAGGGCGAGCCGCGTGCCTGTGCTTGACGGGGCAAGTACTTCTTCCGCCGGGAGAAAGGTTTGAACGACGCTGCGCGGCGAGTATCGCCGGCGCGCTGGTTCGCGCTGGCGGCACTGGTCATCGTGCTCGACCAGATCACCAAGTTGATCGTGCTCGCCACCATCGAGCGCGGCGAGACGATCTACGTCGCGCCGTTCTGGAACTGGGTGCTGACTTTCAACCCCGGCGCTTCCTTCAGCTTTCTCGCCGATGCCGGCGGCTGGCAGCGCTGGCTGTTTACCGCGCTGGCCTTCGCCGTTTCGGGCTGGATCGCGGTCATGCTGCGCGCGCACGCCGGCGAGCGGCTGCTGTCATTTGCGCTGTCGCTGATCATGGGCGGCGCGCTCGGCAACGTCATCGACCGCATCCGCTTCGGCGCCGTCGTCGATTTCGTGCAATGGCACGTCGCCGGTTTCTACTGGCCGGCGTTCAACGTCGCCGACTCGGCCATCGTCGTTGGCGCGCTGCTGATGGTCTGCGATCAGTTCTTCGGTTCCGGCGCACGCGGGAACAGGGACGAGCGCGCCTGAAACTTCTGGAGTCGATTCATGGATCAACCCGTCACTGTCCAGCCGGACAGCTTCCTCACGCTGCACTATCGCCTCTCCGGTCTGGACGGCACCGAGCATGTGAGCACCTTCGACATGTCGCCGGCCACCTTGCAGATGGGCGCCGGCCAGCTGGCCGCTTCGCTGGAAGCCTGCCTGCTCGGCCTCGGCGTCGGCGAGCACCACGTCTTCCAGCTTGAGGCCGACGACGCCTTCGGCCGGCACAACCCGCGGCTGGTCGAGCGCATCGCCCGCAGCGCGCTGCCGCCGGAGATGGAACTCAAGGTCAATTCGCTGATCGAATTCAGCGCCCCGGATGGTGCGTCGGTTCCGGGCGTTCCGGGCGGCGGCATCGCCGGCCTTTTGTGCGAACTGACCGATACCACCGCCGTTTTCGACTTCAACCACCCGCTCGCCGGCCGGCCGGTGCGCTTCGAGGTGAAGATCGTCGGCATTCTCTGAGGGCCGCTTCATGGATGTCATCCTCACCAATCCGCGCGGCTTCTGCGCAGGCGTCGAGCGCGCCATCGCCATCGTCGAACGGGCGCTGGAAAAATTCGGCGCCCCGATCTACGTCCGGCACGAAGTGGTGCACAACAAATTCGTCTGCGACGACTTGCGCACCAAGGGCGCCGTCTTCGTCGACGAACTCGACGAGGTGCCGACCGGCGCCACGGTCATCTTCAGCGCGCACGGTGTTTCGCTGGCCGTGCGCGAGGAAGCGGCGCGGCGCGGACTGAACGTCTTCGATGCGACTTGTCCGCTGGTGACCAAGGTGCATCACGAGGTCGACCGCCTGTCGGCGCGCGGCCAGCGGATCGTCATGATCGGACACAAGGGCCACCCGGAGGTCGAAGGAACGATGGGGCAGGGCGCCGACGACATGCTGCTCGTCGAGCACCGGGAAGACGTAGCGACGCTCGACGTCGATCCCGGCGAGGCGCTCGCCTACGTCACGCAGACGACGCTCTCGATCGACGACGCGCGAGGCATCGTCGATTCGCTGCGGCAGCGTTTTCCCCACATCGTCGGGCCGAAGAAGGACGACATCTGCTACGCCACGCAAAGCCGGCAGGATGCGGTGCGCCGGCTTGCCGCCGAGACCGATCTGATCCTCGTTGTCGGCTCGCCTAACAGTTCCAATTCCAACCGCCTGCGTGAAGTGGCGGCGAGCGCCGGTTGCCGCGCCTACCTGCTCGACTCCGGCGATCAGCTCGACCCGGCCTGGCTCGACGGCGTGCGTGCGGTCGGCGTTACCGCCGGCGCTTCGGCGCCCGAGGTGCTGGTGCGGGAAATCATCGATCGTCTCACCGCGCTGGTCGGTGAGACGAGGCTGCGCCGGATTGGCGAGGCCGAGAACGTGTATTTTCCGCTGCCGAAGGAATTGCAGGACTGAATCCCCCGCCC
>JAVFAT010000025.1:0-14164 GCA_034002385.1 Azospira sp.
ACGGTGTGCAGGGCGTGGCGCCCATTCATCAGGGATCGGCGCAGCTGGTGCACGCCGGCAACAACTGGAATGCCTGGGTGATCGGCACGACGCCGGCCTTCTTCGACATCCGCGCCTGGACGACGCAGGAGGGCGCACCGTTTGCCGATTCCGACCTGCGTTCGGCGACGCGCGTGGCGCTCATCGGGCAAACGGCGTCGAAGAACCTGTTCGGCGACGACAGCCCGGTCGGCAAGACGTTGCGCATCGGGCCGACCTCGTTTACCGTCGTCGGCCTGCTCGCGCCAAAGGGCCAGAACCTCGACGGCCGCGACCAGGACGACGTCGTCATCATTCCGCTGACCACCGCGCAGGGCAAGGTATTCGGCACGCCCTTCCAGGGATCGGTGCGACAGATCATGGTGCAGGCCGTTTCGCAGGAAGCGATGCCGGTCGTCGAGCAGTCGATGACCGCGCTGCTCCGTCAGCGGCACCGGCTGCGCGACGGGCAGGAGAACGACTTCTTCCTGCGCAACCTTGCCGCCGTCGCCGATTCGGCGGCAGAAACGACGCGCGTCATGTCGCTGCTGCTCGGCGCCATCGCCTCGGTTTCGCTGCTCGTCGGCGGCATCGGCATCATGAACATCATGCTGGTGTCCGTCACCGAGCGCACGCGCGAGATCGGCATCCGCATGGCCATCGGTGCGCGCCAGAAGGACGTGCTGACGCAGTTCCTGCTTGAGGCGATCATCATCTCCGTCGCCGGTTGCCTGATCGGCCTCTTGCTCGGCATCGGCGGCGCGCTGCTGGCAAACCGGCTGGCCGACATGGCGGTGGTCGTCTCCGGCAGCGCCGTGCTCGCCGCCTTCGGCGTCGCCGCCGGCATCGGCATCTTCTTCGGCTACTACCCGGCGCACAAGGCGTCCCGGCTCGACCCGATCGAGGCGCTGCGCTATCAGTGAGGCACTTTCCCCGGGTACCGACATGCCCCCGAACGTGCGCCATCACTCAAAGCGGACAGCGCAACACTTCGATATCACCGAAAAATCCTGTAACTGCGTCCGTTCAGGCAATTTCGAATGATGTTCCGTTGATCTGTTTCGCCTCCAAGGCCACCGGCTACGGCTCCGGTAAGAGCGCCGACCCGGGCAGTAGCGCCACGGTCGCATCTATTCCTCGACATGGGAGAATTGGCTAGACTTGGCAGCCGAAATCCCAGCGTCGACAAATCCATGACCACCACCCCCGCAAAGGCAGGCGGATTTGTGCAGCAACCTGCTGCACAAATTGCAGGACAAGGCGAATTCCTGCTCTACCAAACTGAAGATGCCCAAACTCGGGTGCAGGTGCATTTTCAGGATGGCGGCATTTGGCTGACCCAGGCGCAACTGGCCGAGTTGTACCAATGTTCATCGCAGAACATCACTCAGCATATCCGCGCCATCTACGAGTCCGGGGAACTGGCGGAGCAGGCAACCTGTAAGCCGTACTTACAAGTTCGCCAGGAACGGGGGCGGCAGGTCAGTCGCAGCCTCAAGCACTACAGTCTGGAGATTGTGCTGGCTGTGGGCTACCGGGCGAAATCGCATCGAGGCACGCAATTCCGACGCTGGGCCACGGAGCAACTCAAGACCTACCTGTCCAAGGGCGTCTTGCTGGACGACGAGCGTTTCAAGCGGGGTGATGACACCGAGTATTTTGAAGAGCTGCTGGCGCGCATCCGTGACATCCGTTCCTCGGAAAAGGTGTTCTGGCGCAAAGTGCTGGACATCTACGCCACCAGCATCGATTACGACCCGAAGACTGAAACCTCACAGCAGTTCTTTGCCACGGTGCAGAACAAGATGCACTGGGCAGCGCACGGGCATACAGCGGCGGAAGTGATCGTGCAGCGGGTGGATGCGCAAGCGCCGAACATGGGCTTGACGAACTGGACAGGAGCCAATCGAGGCGCGCCGGTGCGCAAGACGGATGTGGGCATTGCAAAGAACTACCTCAATGCCGACGAGCTGGACACGCTCAACCGTATCGTAACCGCTTACATCGAAGTGGCTGAGCTACAGGCCCAAGCACGCCAACCAATGACCATGCGCGATTGGGCGCAGGAACTGGATAACTTCCTGCGTCTGACGCGTAAGGACATTCTGACCCACGCGGGGAAAGTGTCTGCCGATGCGGCGCTTGCGAAGGCACAGGCGGCATATACCGAGTACCGCTCTCGGATTCGCGATCTGCCGTCACCGGTGGACAAGGATTTCGAGGACGCCATCGCACAGCCGGTCAAGCAGCTGCAGAAGAACAGGAAGGCATTGCCGAACAAGAAAAAAGGGGAACAAGCATGAGCCCGCGTACAGAACCACATCACGGGCCGTCTGTCGCTGCGCCCGCCGCAGGCCGAGTCGCTTGCCAAACTGAAACAATCCCTGGATGCCGCAGCGGAACTCCTGAGTCATGAGCGCGATGTTTCGGCCATTCTCTCTACGCTGAAGGCCGAGTTCGGCACGTTGGGAGAAGGCGACCGAGTACGAGGTGCAGGTCAGTCGCGGCCTCACCGAACTCAAGCCTTGCAACTACACCGCCACGGCAGGCAAGACGGCCCACCACTTCCGGGAGGCCGTGACCGAGACCAGTCGCATCAAGCAGATGCTCTTCGGTGGCTTCGCGCATTGTCTGTACCCGCTGCAGAGGTTCGACTCGGATACCGAACGGCGCTTCGCCATCATCCTGGAGCGTGATGCAATGAAGTGGTTCAAGCCCGCGAAGGGGCAGTTCCAGATCTGCTACAAGCTCGGCACCGAGCAGCCGGAATACATCCCCGACTTCGTGGCTAAGACGGACGCGACCATTTTCATGGTTGAGACCAAGGCGCGCGCCGACATCAACACGCCTGAGGTTCAGGCCAAGGCCACTGCCGCCATGCGCTGGTGCAAGCACGCTTCCGATCACGCGGCGAGCATCGGCACCAAGCCATGGAAGTACCTGCTGGCACCCCATAACGAAGGCAACGAGTCGAAACGGCTCGCAGGATTACCTGCGCTTTGAGGTCAAGGCGTAATTGAGTTGCCCTCTATCGACTTCGATGAGCAAGAGCGATTCCGGTAGGCCCCCCGGCACAGGTTCCTTAACCGTCCCAGCCTGACGGGTTTACGCGAGGCGCTTCGCCACCAATACGGCAGCGCCGGACAGCGGGCACTTTCAACGCGACGGTACGTTGGCATTGGCATTCTCCGGCACCTGCACGAAGACTTCGTCCTGCCGGATCATCCCGAGTTCGTAACGCGCCCGTTCCTCGATGGCCTCATAGCCCTGCTTGAGGTCGCGCACTTCGGCATCCAGCCCGCCGTTGCGCAGTTCCAGCCGGTGGTTGGCCCGCTGCTGCTCGGCCAGTTGCCGGTCGTAATCCCAGACCTTGAGCCAGCCGCCCTTGCCGAGCCATAGCGGATATTGCAGCAGCACGAGCAGCGCAATCAGGGCGAGGGTCAGCCAGCGCATGAATCAGTGAGGAGCGAGGAGAGAGGAGCAAGGAGCAAAACCTTCGCCGGTTCTACGCCCTTCCTCCTCACTCCTCACTCCACTCCTCACCTGAGGTTGTAGAACGCTTCACGGCCGGGGTAGCCGGCGGTGTCGCCGAGGTCTTCCTCGATACGCAGCAGCTGGTTGTACTTGGCGATGCGGTCCGAACGGCTGAGCGAGCCGGTCTTGATCTGCAGCGCGTTCATGCCGACGGCGATGTCGGCGATGGTGCTGTCCTCGGTTTCACCCGAGCGGTGCGAGATCACGGCGGTGTAGCCGGCGCGCTTGGCCATCTCGATGGCGGCGAAGGTTTCCGACAGCGTGCCGATCTGGTTGATCTTGATCAGGATCGAGTTGGCGACGCCCTTCTTGATGCCTTCCTTGAGGATGCGTGTGTTGGTCACGAAGAGGTCGTCGCCGACGATCTGCACCTTGTCGCCGAGGCGGTCGGTCAGCAGTTTCCAGCCTTCCCAGTCGCCCTCGGCCATGCCGTCCTCGATCGAGACGATCGGGAACTGGTCGGCGAGGTTGGCGAGGTAGTCGACGAACTGCGCCGGCGAGAGTTCGAGGCCTTCGCCGGAAAGCTTGTACTTGCCGTCCTTGTAGAACTCGGAAGCAGCGCAGTCGAGGGCGATCAGCACGTCCTGGCCGGGCGTGTAGCCGGCGTTCTCGATGGCCTGCATGCAGCACTGGATGGCTTCGGCGTGGCTGCCGAGGTTCGGGGCGAAACCGCCCTCGTCGCCCACCGCCGTCGAGAAGCCCTTCTTGTCGAGCAATTTCTTGAGCGCGTGGAAGATTTCGGCGCCGCAGCGCAGCGCCTCGCGGAACGAGGACATGCCGACCGGCATGACCATGAATTCCTGGATGTCGAGGCTGTTGTTGGCGTGCGCGCCGCCGTTAATGATGTTCATCATCGGCACCGGCATCTGCATCGGGCCGGAACCGCCGAAGTAGCGATACAGCGGCAGGCCGGATTCCTCGGCAGCGGCCTTGGCCACGGCCATCGACACGGCGAGCATGGCGTTGGCGCCGAGGCGCGACTTGTTGTCGGTGCCGTCGAGGTCGATCAGGGTCTTGTCGATGAAGGCCTGCTCCTGCGCGTCGAGGCCGATGATCGCTTCCGAGATCTCGGTGTTCACGTTCTCGACGGCCTGCAGCACGCCCTTGCCGAGATAGCGGCCGGCATCGCCGTCGCGCAGCTCGATGGCTTCGCGCGAACCGGTCGAGGCGCCCGACGGCACCGCGGCGCGGCCCATGACGCCGCTCTCCAGCAGCACGTCGCATTCGACGGTGGGGTTGCCGCGCGAATCGAGAATCTCGCGGGCGACGACATCGACAACAGAACTCATGGTGTTTCCTTTACCCAGATGAAAGTTGTTGAAAACCTTTGAAACCCGAATCTTCCCGGCGACCGGCAAAGCGCTGACCGCCTACTGCCTTATTGCAATTCCTCGAAACCGGCCGACTTCACCGCGCGATCCAGCGCAACCAGTGTCGTCAGCAGGCTTTCCATACGCGCCAGGGGCCAGCTGTTCGGCCCGTCGGAGAAAGCCTTCTCCGGGCACGGATGCGTTTCCATGAACAGGCCAGCGATGCCGACGGCGACTGCGGCGCGCGCCAGCACCGGCACGAACTCGCGCTGCCCACCGGAAACCGTGCCCTGCCCGCCCGGCAGCTGCACCGAGTGCGTCGCATCGAAGACCACCGGGCAATTGGTTTCGCGCATGATCGCCAGCGAACGCATGTCGGAGACGAGGTTGTTGTAGCCAAACGATGCGCCGCGCTCGCAGACCATGATGTTGTCGGCGCCGCCGTTCACCTCGCGCGCCTTGTCGACGACGTTCTTCATGTCGCCCGGCGCCAGGAACTGGCCCTTCTTGATGTTCACCGGCTTGCCGCAGGCCGCCACCGCGTGGATGAAGTCGGTCTGCCGGCAGAGGAAGGCCGGCGTCTGCAGCACATCGACCACCGACGCGACGGCCGGGATGTCTTCCTCGGTATGCACGTCGGTGAGGATCGGCACGCCGACCTGGCGGCGCACCTCGTCGAGCAGCTTGAGGCCGGCATCGATGCCGGGACCGCGCACCGACTTGCCGGAACTGCGGTTGGCCTTGTCGTAGGAAGCCTTGAAGATGTACGGCACGCCGAGGCGGCCGCAGACGTCCTTCATGTGCCCGGCAACCTCGACGCAAAGTTCCAGCGACTCGGCCGTGCAC
Organism: Azospira sp.; assembly: GCA_034002385.1. Classification (GTDB taxonomy): domain Bacteria; phylum Pseudomonadota; class Gammaproteobacteria; order Burkholderiales; family Rhodocyclaceae; genus Proximibacter. Next base: position 5,709 of record JAVFAT010000025.1, read on the forward strand.
GGGCCGGCAATCAGGAACAGCGGCTTATCGAGACCGACGTCGAAACCGCAGAGTTTCACGCGGCACTCCTCATTTCGCAGGATTTCATTTCCGCTTCGCCACCTGATGCGCCAGTGCCGCCCGCACGTAGGCAATGAACAGCGGATGGCCGGTGCGCGGGTTCGAGGTGAATTCCGGGTGGAACTGGCAGCCGACGAACCACGGGTGCGCCCCGGTCGGCAGCTCGATCATCTCGCAGAGGTTCTCCGTCGGCGTGCGCGCCGAGACGACGAGGCCGGCGGCTTCCAGCTGGTCGACGTAGTTGTTGTTGACCTCGTAACGGTGACGGTGACGCTCGTTCACTTCGTCGCCGTAGATGGCGTGCGCCAGCGTGCCGGGCTTTACCGGGCAGCGCTGCGCGCCGAGGCGCATGGTGCCGCCGAGGTCGGATTCCTCGCTGCGCGTCTCGGTCTTGCCGGATGCGTCCTGCCATTCGGTGATCAGGCCGACCAGCGGATGCGGGCCGTCCGGCGCGAACTCGGTGCTGTTGGCCCCCTTGATGCCGGCGACGTCGCGTGCGAATTCGATCACCGCGAGCTGCATCCCGAGGCAGATGCCGAGGTACGGCACCTTGTTCTCGCGCGCATGGCGGATGGCCGCGATCTTGCCCTCGGTGCCGCGCTTGCCGAAGCCGCCGGGAACGAGGATCGCATCCATGCCTTCGAGCGCGCCGCAGCCCTGCTGCTCGATTTCTTCCGAGTCGATGTAGTGGATCCTGACCTTGCTGCCGGTGTGCATACCGGCATGTACCAGCGCCTCGGTAAGCGATTTGTACGATTCGGTGAGGTCGACGTACTTGCCGACGAAGGCGACGTCGATTTCGTGCTCGGGATGTGCCAGTGCGTGCACCAGCTTGTTCCACACCTTGAGGTCGGCCGCCCTGGCCAGGATGCCGAGCTTGTGGCAGACGATCTCGTCGAGCATCTGGTCGTGCAGCATCGCCGGAATCTTGTAGATCGAATCGGCGTCGAGCACCTCGATGACGGCCTCGCGCTGGACGTTGCAGAAGAGCGCGATCTTCGCCTTCTCGTCGGCCGGGATCGGCCGGTCGGCGCGGCAGAGCAGAATGTCCGGCTGGATGCCGATCTCGCGCAGTTCCTTGACCGAATGCTGCGTCGGCTTGGTCTTCAGCTCGCCGGCGGTCGGAATGTAGGGCAGCAGCGTCAGGTGCAGGTAGCAGGCGTTGCCCGGCCCCTCGTCGAGCCCCATCTGGCGGATGGCTTCGAGAAAGGGCAGCGACTCGATGTCGCCGACCGTGCCGCCAACCTCGACGATCGCCACCTCCGCATCCGCGGCACCGCGGCGAATGTGCTGCTTGATCTCGTCGGTGATGTGCGGGATCACCTGCACCGTCTTGCCGAGATATTCGCCGCGCCGTTCCTTCTTGATCACCGACTCGTAGATCTGGCCGGTGGTGAAGTTGTTGGCCTTCGACATCCGGGCGCTGGTGAAGCGCTCGTAGTGGCCGAGATCGAGGTCGGTCTCCGCGCCGTCTTCCGTCACGAACACCTCGCCGTGCTGGAACGGACTCATGGTGCCGGGATCGACGTTGATGTAGGGATCGAGCTTGAGGTGGGTGACTTTCAGACCGCGGGATTCAAGGATGGCCCCGAGGCTGGCCGCCGAGATGCCCTTGCCAAGCGAGGACACCACGCCGCCGGTGACGAATACATATTTGGTCATGGATTTTTCTGCAGCGGGAAAGGGCAATTGTAGCCGATCCCCATCGCCACTCAAAACACCGGGAACGCCGGCCCGCCCCCGGCGGGCATCGCCCCGGCGCCGCGTGTCGCACAGAGGCGCTGAACGACCGCCGGCCGGGGCTGCATCGTCTCGCCTTCCTCGTAGGCAAGGACGCGCAGGCCGGCCGCTTGCGCCAGTTGCAACAATTCCTGCGAGCGGAGCAGGAAATCCGGATTGGACGGCCGCCCGAAACGCGCGTTGCCCTCCATGAAGGTTTCGTAGATGAGCACGCCACCGTCGGCCAGTGCGCCTTCGATCAGCGGCAGTAGCGGCCGGTGCAGGTAGTTGGCGACGACGATGCCGGCAAAGCGGCGGCCGGCGTAGGGCCACGGCCCGTGTTCGAGGTCGGCGACACGGACGCTGATGCCGACGATACCGGAGAGCCGTGCCAATGCCGCGGCGTCGCGGTCGACCGCTTCGACGCGGTGGCCGAGTCCGGCCAGCAGCCGCGCATGACGGCCGCTGCCGCAGGCAAGGTCGAGCACCTCGCCACCGGCCGGCACGAGCGGTGCGAAACGGCGTATCCAGGGAGAGGCTTCGAGGGGTTCGCTGTGCATGTCGGAAAAGGTCGGAAAGGTGGCCTTAAAGGCGGTCAGAAAGGCTCGTTCGAGCGGGCGATTCGGCTATGATCCGTCGTACCCGCAACCCGATCAAGGAATCCTTCGATGTCACACCACGCCAGTGAAGTCGTCGTCGCCGAGAACGGTCTCGGCCGCTACCAGCAAAGCGTGCGCGCCGGCACGCACCTTCTCGTCGCCGACGAGCCGGCCGGCATGGGCGGTGCCGACGCCGGCCCGGCGCCCTACGACTACCTGCTTACCGCGCTCGGCGCCTGCACCTCAATGACGCTGCGCATGTACGCCGAGCGCAAGGAACTGCCACTGAAGAAGGTCACCGTCACGCTGGGCCATGAAAAGGTGGAGATCGAAGGCCGTGGCCGCATCGACCGCATCACCCGCCACATCGCCCTCGACGGTGAGCTGACGCCGGAGCAGCGCGAGCGGATGCTGGAGATCGCCAACCGCTGCCCGGTGCACCGCACGCTGTCGGGCAATCTGGAGATCGCCAGCAGCCTGGCTCCGGCCGACTGAGCGGCACCGCACAGCCGGCCACCGCCGGCCAGAGGTTTTTGCATCCGATCCCGACAATACGCAGAGATTTCGTAAGGGTATTGTGCTAGATTCGATTGCTGCATTGCACAACCAACACAATCAAACCAACAACCTCGCCCAAAAGGTGTCCCCGTGATGCTCGAACAGCACTACCTGACCACCCTCTTCGAACCGAAGTCGGTCGCCGTAATCGGCGCCTCCGACCGTGAAAACTCGGTCGGCAACATCATCTTCAGAAACATCCTCGACTCCGGCTACAAGGGCCGGCTCTACCCGATCAATCCGAAGCACGAGACGGTACAGGGTGTGCAGACCTACGCCTCGATCGAGGAAATCGGCGCCCGCGTCGAACTGGCGGTGATCGCCACCCGCCCGCAGACGGTGCCGACCATCGTCGAACAGTGCGGCCGCAGCGGCATCAAGAACGTCATCGTCATCACCGCCGGCTTCGCCGAGGCCGGCCACGCCGGCGCCGCGCTCGAACGCAAGATGCTGGAGATCGCGCGCAGCTACAACGTGCGCGTGCTCGGCCCGAACTGCCTCGGCATCCTGCGCCCGCCGCTCGGGCTGAACGCCACCTTCGCCAAGGTCACGGCCAACGCCGGCAATCTCGCCCTCGTCTCGCAGTCGGGCGCCATGTGCGCGGCCGTTCTCGACTGGGCAAAGGCCAACGGCGTCGGCTTCTCCAGCGTCATCTCGCTCGGCGGCACCGCCGACGTCGATTTCGGCGAGATTCTCGATTACCTGATCTACGACAACCGCACGCACTACATCCTGCTCTACATTGAGGGCATCCGGAATTCACGGCGCTTCATGAGTTCGCTGCGTTCGGCGGCACGCATCAAGCCGATCATCCTGTTGAAGGCCGGCCGACACGCTGCCGGTTCGGCGGCGGTGCAGACGCACTCGGGCATGATTGCCGGTTCCGATGTGGTGTTCGACGCCGCCGTGCGCCGCGCCGGCGTCGTCCGCGTCAAGAACGTCGGCCAGCTCTTCTACGCCTCCAAGGCGCTGGCCTCGAAGTTCCGTCCGCAGGGCAAGCGCCTGGTCATCATCACCAACGGCGGCGGGCCGGGTGCAATGGCCGCCGACCGCGCCGGCGACCTCGACATCCCGCTGGTCGAACTGAGCATGGAGACGGTGCAGCGGCTCAACGCCTGCCTGCCGACGACCTGGTCGCGCAGCAACCCGATCGACATCGTCGGCGACGCGACGCCGGAACGCTACCGCGACGCGATCCTCGCCGTCGCCGCCGACCCGGACGTCGACGGCATCCTCGTCATGCTGACGCCGCAGGCCATGACCGACCCGGACAAGGTGGCGCGTGCCGTCATCGAGGCGCGCGAGCAGACCGGCACGGCGCTCCTCACCTGCTGGATGGGCGAGGAACAGGTCGCCAGCGCGCGCAAGACGCTGGAAGACGCCGGCATTCCCGCCTTCCGGATGCCGGAGACGGCGGTCGAACTGTATTTCCACATCTCGACCTACTACCGCAACCAGAAGCTGCTGCTGCAGACGCCGATGCCGACCGAACGCCAGGAGCGGCCGGAGGCCGAAGGCGCCAAGATGCTGATCGAGGCGGTGCTCTCCGAGCGGCGCAAGGTGCTCTCCGAGATGGAGTCGAAGGCCATCCTGCGCGCCTTCCGCATCCCGGTGGCGCAGACGATGGTCGCGCGTACGCCGACCGAGGCACTGCTGCTCGCCGAACAGATCGGCTTCCCGGTGGCGATGAAGGTCGACTCCCCCGACCTGATCCGCAAGAGCGACGCCGGCGGCGTCCGGCTGAACATCGTCAACGCGCCGGCGGTGCGCAACGCGTACCACGACATCATCGAGACGGTGCAGAAGAAGCACCCGACGGCGCGTATCAACGGCGTTTCGATCGAACCCTACCTGGCCCGCCTGAACGGCCGCGAGCTGATGCTCGGTGTCGTCCGCGACCCGATCTTCGGGCCGATCATCACCTTCGGTGCCGGCGGCACCGAGGTCGAGATCTTCAGTGACCGCGCCGTCGCGCTGCCGCCGCTGAACCGCTTCCTCGCCCAGGACCTGATCCGCTCGACGCGCGCGTCCAAGCTGCTCGGCGCCTTCCGCAACATGCCGGAAGCAAACACGGAGGCGCTGGAGGAAGTCCTGCTCAACATCTCGGAAATGGTCTGCGAGCTGCCCTGGCTTCAGGAACTCGACCTCAACCCGCTGATCATCGACGAGCACGGCGCCATCGCCGCCGACGCGCGTATCGTCATCGACTACGCGCCGGCCACCGGCGACCGCTACTCGCACATGGCCATCCACCCCTACCCGGTGCACCTGATCCAGGAATGGCAGTTGCCGGACGGCCGCATCGTCACCATCCGCCCGATCCGCCCGGAAGACGCCGAGATGGAAAAGGATTTCGTCTCGCGCATGTCCGACGAGAGCAAGTATTACCGCTTCATGGACACCATCCGCGAGCTGACGCAGCCGATGCTGGTGCGCTTCACGCAGATCGACTACGACCGCGAAATGGCGCTGGTGGCGACCATCGAAAACGAGGAAGACGGCAGAGAATTGCAGATCGGCGTCTCGCGCTACGTCACCAACCCGGACGGCGAATCGGTCGAATTCGCGCTGGCCGTGGCCGACGACTGGCAGAAACACGGCATCGGCCGCAAGCTGATGACGGCGCTGGTCGACTGCGCGCGCATCAAGGGCTACCGCGCCGTCGTCGGCGACGTGCTGGCGCTCAACACCAAGATGTTCCGGCTGATGACCAGCCTCGGCTTCACCATCCACCCGCATCCCGAAGACGCGGCGGTGAAGCGCGTGGTCAAGCCGCTGCAGGGTTAAGGGGCGGGGAAAGGCCGGACGGCGGGACGGAAGTCACCGCCGCCCGGCCGACTCCCCGACCCCGACTCGTCATTCCACCCGTCGCCCCGGCCCGCCACGCTGCCGCCAGCATCGCTGCGGCGAGGCCGGCGGCGCAACGAGGTCTTCCCGAGTCCTTCCGGAAACCGGAACGGCGTTTTCCGGAAAAGCGCGACGAGGCACAAAAAAACGGCAAGGCGCCATGCCTTGCCGTTTTCGTTGGTAGCGATGACCGGAAGTCCCCGATCATCGAATCCCGGAACGATCAGGATTCAGAATTCAGAATTCGAAATTGACGTCGTAGGGATACGACTTGTTCGCTTCCTTCGACGCCTGGTAGCGCACCTGCTGATCGGCATCGAGCTGCTTGTCCCACCAGATTGCCCGACCCTTTTTCTGATCCTCGGCCCAGGTCGGGTTCTTTTCCATCATCTCGCGCATCCACTTGGTGTGGTCGGATTCGTACAGCGTGCCGAACATTTGCGAAATCTCCCGTGCAGGTAGCGAAAGCTGGCGATTATACCCGATCTCCCGATGCCGCCGTCCGGCTTGCCCGATTCCTGGGGCGCTACCGTCAACGGCTGGAACGTCAATTGACGATCAAGGACTTCGCTCCGCCAAGCCGGCGAAAAATCTTGAAAGCCGAATGCCGAATGTCGGAATGTCGGAATGTCGGAATGTCGGAATGCCGAGCGGTTTTCAGGCACCAGGCGCAGCAGCAGTGTGCAGCGCGTCCTGCCAGCCGAGGGTGTGCAGCAGCGTGGCAAAGTCGTCGCCAGGCGGCGTGACGAGATCGAGCGTACCGCCGTCGGGATGCGGCAGCACGAGGCGCGCGCAGTGCAGCAGCAGGCGGGCGCAGCCGGTGTGGGCGGCGAAGGCGCGGTTGAGCGGCCCCTTGCCGTGCGTCGCATCGCCGAGAATGGGATGCGACACATGCTTCATGTGGCGACGGATCTGGTGGCGGCGGCCGGTTTCCGGCGCGATTTCGAGCAGGGCGCAGCGCGTCGTCGGGTAACGGTCGCCGGCAATCGGCAGTTCGGCTGTCGCCAGCCGTCGCCAGTGCGTGACCGCCGGCTGCGGCAGCAGGCTGGCGCGCGGATCGATCCATTCGGCATCGTCCGGCTCACGCTTGAGTGGATGGTCGACGGTGCCGTGCGCCGCCGGCCAGCCGCGCACCACGGCGAGATAGGTCTTGCCGACCCGCTGCGCGGCAAAGGCACCCGACAGGAAGCGGGCAACGGGGCGATCGAGCGCGAAGACGAGCAGGCCGGAGGTGCCGCGATCCAGGCGATGCACCGGATGCACCGGCCGGCCGATCTGGTCGCGCAGCATCTGCACGGCAAAGCGGGTCTCGCGGCGGTCGAGGGCGCTGCGGTGCACGAGCAGGCCGGGCGGCTTGTCGATGACGACGAGTGCGGCATCGCGGTGGAGGATGTGGAGCATCGGCAGTGGGCTGATGTGAAAAAGCTGACGGGGGTGCGGGAAGAATGGCCGTGCGGGCCGGGAGAAGTGGCCGGGATAAGTAGTCGGAAACAGTCGGAAAGCGGGTCGGAAAGCGGGTCGAAAAGCGGCTGGGGCGCAGTCGGGGCGCACTTGGGCGACAGATGCGGACAGGCAGCGCGCCTCGTTCTCAGGCCTCCGGAAACTCTCCGTCGACGTAGAACCAGCGGCCTCCTTCGTGCACGAAGCGGCTTCTTTCGTGCAGCCGGTGGCCGCGCCCGCCCTCGCGGTAGCGGGCGACGAATTCGACGATGGCGGTGTCGGCACCGGTGCGCTCGTGGCGTTTCACCGCAAGGCCGAGCCAGTGCGTCGGCACCATGTCGAGCGAATCCGGCCGCGTCGATGCGTGCCAGGTAGCGAGCAGGTAGTCGGAAAGGCCGAGCACGTAGGCGCTGTAACGCGAGCGCATCAGCGCCTCGGCCGTCGGCGCCGGTGTGCCGACATGCCAGCGGCCGCAGCAGGTGGCCAGGGAATGCCCGCCACCGCAGGGGCAGGGATCGACGGTCTTGCCGGCTGCGGCCTTTCGCTTCATGACTGACGCCTTGCCGTTTTCACGCCGTCCCGGCGGCACCGAAGCTTGCTGCTTGGCCAGCCGTCCCGACAAGGCGGCCTCTGCCCATCATCAAAGCAGCCGGAAGGCCAGAATCGCCACCAGCGTCGGCGGCAGGGCCGCGATTAAAAGGCCGAGCGGGTTGACCGAGCCTTCGTCGAAATGGCCGCGCAGGATCGCCATGCCGGCCGGGTTGGGTGCGTTGGCGATGACCGTCAGGCCGCCGCCGGTGACGGCGCCGGAAACCAGGGCGTACTTGAACTCATCGGAAAGCCCTTCGACCAGCGAGCCGAGATAGGTGAGCGCGGCATTGTCGGTAATCGCGGTAAGGGCGGTGGCGCCGAAGAAGACGGTGGTGGCGTCCATCTTCGTCAGGATCGGCTCCAGCCACCAGGCCTGCTGTCCGCCGAGCACGACGAGGCCGGCGAGGAAGAAGGCGACCATCAGCCCTTCGCGCAGGATCAGGCGCCCCTGGTAGCGGGGGTAAGCGGTGGCCAGGCCCATGAAGAGCAGGAAGATGCCGAGGAACACCGGCGGATGATGAGCGAAGGTGACGATCAGGGCGAGCAGGAAAACGTGGATGCCGACCATGATGCCGGGCACCTTCTCTTCGTCCGCCAGCGCCGCGATGGGCAGCTCGCGCAGTTCCTTCTGGAAGATCAGCG
>JAVFAT010000026.1:0-14124 GCA_034002385.1 Azospira sp.
GCCGCAGTGCATGCGGCCGGCGATGTTGAGCACCATGGAGATGGAAATTCCCATGGCGCCGACGGTGAGCAGATGGCGGCCGGCGGAGACGCCGTCGCTGCCGGAAACCAGCGCGAAACCGATCAGGCCGTAGCCGGCGGCCATCAGCACGTAGACCGAAAAGAGCATCAGCGGCCAGCGGCGGAACAGCGCGCGGCCGACGTGCCAGTCGCTCTGCAGGTGGCAGAGCGCGGCGGCGGCGGCGAGCGCCAGCCAGCCGCCGATGCGCTCGCCGGGAGCGAGGAATTCGGCGGCGGTATAGGCAGCGATGCAGACGATGGCGAGGTTGCGCTTCGGCGGCCGGGCGCGGTAGTCGGGGCTTTCGCCGCGCTCGTCGAGCGCCGAGTTCACGATGCGCATCGAGATGCGCGACAGCGCCAGAACGATCAGGATCATCAAGAGGCCGACCGCCGCGTGCAGCCAGCGCGCCGGCGAGGCGCCGGCGAGCGCGTCGAGGTAGAAGCCGGCGATCAGCACGGCGAAGGCGGCGAGCGCCCAGAGGAAGGAAAGGTGCCTGCGCTCCGGATCGGCAAGGAGGCGCGGCGCGAGCAGCGCGATGAGGCCGGCGACGAGGCCGAGGTGGGCCAGCCCGGCGATGGCGAGGGCTGGCGCACCGACCCAGCCGAAGTCGACACCACTGAGCCAGAAAGCGGCGCGGCCGGCGAGCCACAGCGCGAACAGCGCTCGCACCGGGCGGGCGGCGATGCCGGCGGTGCCGGTGAATTCGGGGATCGCGGTGAGCGCGAAGCCGGCCACTGCCGCGAGTCCGAAACCGAAGATCAGTTCGTGTGCGTGCCAGACGAAGGGGCCGCCGGCCACCGGCGGCAGCGGCAGCCCGTGCCCGAGGAAGGCGCCCCACAGGGCCATCAGGCCGGCGGCCGAAACCGCCGCAGCGAGGAAGAACGGCCGGAAGCCGCACAGCCACAGCGGGTGGGAGAGGGTGGCAGGGTTGCGGTTCAGCACGAGAAGCCTTTCTTGCGCGGCGTCTTGCCGGCATCCGTTGCGCAGCCTGCTTCCGATGGGAGTACGGAAGAAGTGCAGGACGAGGCAGCGCACGAAGAAGCCTCCGAAAATTCTTTCGGAGATGCCTCCGGAAAAGCCTCCGGGGATAAGCACGCGGAGGCTGGCGAGAGCGACGATGTGGCAGCCTGGCGATCGCTGGCGCTGCCAGCGCAGTCAGCTTGGCCATCGTCGACAGCGTGGTCAGCGCAGCCGCCCGTTTCCGCCGGCAGGTCGAGGCCGAAGCTGGCGCACACCGCCGGGTGTTGCAGCAATTCGGCCGTGGTGCGGTAAACCTCGGCATCGGTGCGCCGCCGCGCCAGCGTCGTCAGTTCGACGCGATGCACGATGCGCCCCGGATCGGCGGCCATGACCAGGATGAGATCGGCCAGCCGCACGGCTTCCATCAGGTCGTGGGTGATCATCAGGACGGCCAGCCCGTGCGCCGCCTGGTGGTCGAGCAGCAGGCGGTGCAACTGACCCTTGAGGCCGATGTCGAGTGCCGAGAAGGGTTCGTCCATCAGCAGCAGGTCGGGCGCGAGCGCGAGCGCGCGGGCGAGCGCGGCGCGGCTCTGCATCCCCCCGGAAAGCGCGTGCGGGAACTGGTCGAGGGCGAGGTCGTCGAGACCGACCGAACGGCCCATCGCCTCGGCGCGCACGGCGCGTTCGCCGGCCGGCACGCCGAGCGCCTTCAGGCCGAGCGCGATGTTGTCGCGCGTCGTCTTCCACGGCAACAGGCGCGGCTGCTGGAACATCACCGCCGGCCGGCTGAAACCGTTTTCCAGCGTGCCTTCCTGCACCGTCAAAAGGCCGGCGCAAAGGTGCAGCAGCGTCGTCTTGCCGCAGCCCGAAGGCCCGACCAGCGCCACCGTGCGGCCGGCCGGCAGATCGAGATCGATGCCTTCGAGCACCGTGCGCAGGGCGTAGGCGTGGGAGAGGGCGCGGATGGTGAGGTGTTGGGTCATTCTGGAAAACGGATCATGGAAAACCGCATTAAACGCAGAGGGCGCAGAGATCGCAGAGACGCAGAGTGCGCAGAGAAATCAAATGCGAAAAACATCTGAAACAAGCGCCGTGAATCGGTTTCCACGACGCCTTCCCGTCTTTCTCTGCGTTCTCTGTGTCTCTGCGCCCTCTGCGTTGAAAGCGGTACCCCAGAGCGTGAGTGCGTCATCCGGCACCTCCCGCTTCCTGTCGTCGCCAGCTTTCCAGCTCGCGCTTGACCGGTTCCAGCAGCAGGTATTCGACCGCCAGCAGCGTGATGACGACGGCGGCGATCCAGGCCAGCGTTGCTGCCGTGTCGAGGTGCGAGCGGCTGACTGCGAGGGCGGCGCCGACGCCGTCGGCCGAGGAGAGCAGCTCGGCCATGACGACCACTTTCCACGAGGTGCCGAGCGCGGTGATCCAGGCCGGGAAGAGGTAGGAGACGACGTGCGGCAGGTAGAGGTCGAAGAGTTTCATGCGCGCCGGCAGGCGGAACACCGTCGCCATCTCCTTGAGGTGGCCGTCGAGCGTGCGCGTGCCCTGCAGCGCGCCGACGAAGATCACCGGGAAGCAGGCGATGAAGACGGTGAACACCGGCGTGCCGTCGCTGGCGCCGAACCACAGCATGGCCAGCACCAGCCAGGCGATGGGTGGCGTGCCCAGCAGTACGGTGACCAGCGGCCGCGACATCATCGACGCGGTCATCGAGATGCCGGCGAGCATCCCGAGCGTGCTGCCGGCGGCAATCGCCAGCAGCAGCCCGCTTGCCGCGCGGCGCGCGGTGACGGCCAGTTCCGGCCAGGCGGCGCCGCTGTCGACGAGGCCGGCCAGCGTGGCGAAGACGGTGCCGGGGTCGGGCAGGATCAGCGCGCCATAGACGGCGCTGGCGCCTTCCCAGGCGGCAAAGAGCAGGAACAGGCTGGCGACGGCGCCCCAGCCGCTCCACAGGTAGGCGGGGATGCCGGCGAGCCAGGCGCGGAGGAGGGTCATTTTTTAACCGCTTTCAACGCAGAGATCGCAGAGACGCGGAGGGCGCAGAGAAAATCCAGTACGGGAGAGGCTGTTGCGGCGACCGCTTGCATGATTTCGCCTTTCCTCTGCGCTCTCTGCGTCAAAGGAGGTGATCGTCATCATTTCTTCGGCGCGTGATAGAACCCCGCATCCGGCAGCTTGCCGCCGATCAGCGCCGGTTGCCGTGCGTGCAGTTGGGTGAAGAAAAATTCGAGTTCGGGCCGGGCTTCGTGCGCGGGTACGAAGGCGGTGTTGTCGGCGCGGACCGAGTCGGCGACGGCTTCGGCCGTGAGCATTTCGATGCGCTTTGCCACCATCGCGCCGCATTCGTCCGGCTTCGCTTCGCACCATTTGAGCGATTCCGCATAGGCTTTCTGGAAGCGCTCGATCAGCGCCGGGTTGGCGAGGGCCGGGCCCATGGCGGCGATGCCGGCCTGCGGGATGCGCGCCTCGCGTTTCAGCAGGCGGCCCCATTCCTGCTGCAGGTCGACGGTGCGGTACAGATCCGGCGCGACGAGGCTGACCGGGAAGGATTTCGTCTTGCGCAAGGCCATCGACACCGCCGGCTCGGAGAGCAGCGCGTGGTCGGCCTGGCGGGCGATGAGCAGCTGCATCGCGTCGAGCGGCGTGCCGACGTAGCGCAGCCGGAAGTTCTTCTTCGGGTCGAGGCCGGCCTTGTCGGCGAGCGTCTGGAAGACGATGTCCGGCATGTCGGCGCGGAAGGGCATCAGCACTTCCTTGCCCTGGAAGTCGGCCAGCGTCTTCAGCGACTTGTCGCGCGAGACCAGCCAGAGCACGCCCCAGGTCGAGACGTTGATCAGCTGCAGTTTCACGCCGCGGTTGTAGAGGTTGGCGGCGACGTTGCTCGGCATGGCGATGAAGTCGACCTTGCTCTTGCCGTCGATGGCCAGCACGCGCAGTTGATCCGGGTCTTTCCAGGGTACGAATTCGACCGTTTCGGCGACGTCCTTGAGGGCGCCGCTCTCGACCATGTGGATCAGCGGGTAGGAAACCGCCGCGAAGGGGCCGGAGAGCGTGAGCTTCGGCAGCGTGTCGGCGATGACCGGCGCGGAAGCGAAGACGGCGGCCGCGAGGGTGATCGCCCTCAGGCAGCCGCCGGTCGCCCGGCGCAGGAGTCGGTGGATAGCAATCATCCGGTGTTCCTCGTCGGTTGGTGAAGGCCCGGCACCTGGCCGGGAGAGCAGTCGCTCATGTGCGTTGGCGCATCAGAAATCGCCCTTCCACGAAACGCTCAGGCTGCGGCCGGGCATGTGGATCTCCTGGCCGGAGATGCCGTCGGTCAGGTGCTCATGGTACTCGCGGTCGAAGGCATTCTTCAGCACGACGCGGAAACTGTGCTGCTTGTTCAGGCGCCAGGTGGCGCCGAGGTCGGCGGTGACGAAGCCCGAGGTCTTGTTCTCGCTGCCGCGCGCGAAGACGGTGGCGACGCGGTTCTGCTCGCGCACGAAGCGGCCGGTGACATCCATCGTCCAGCCCGGCGCGACGTGGCCTTCCCAGCCGAGCGAAAGCTCGTCGGCGGGCATCTGGAACAGCGGCTCGTCCAGTTCCTCGTTGTCGCCGTGCAGGATCGAGACGCCGGCCTTCAGCCACTGGCCCTGCCAGACCTGCCATTTCGCACCGGCCTCGAAACCGTCGATGACCACCTTGCTGATGTTCACCGTCTGCTTGCAGGCGCCGGCATTGGGGCCGCAGAGGGCGGCGGCGACCGGGGTGCCGGAAATGTCGAGGCCGCTCATGTAGTCCTTGATGCGGTTGCGGAAGACGGCCGCCGACCAGACCAGGTTTTCGTTCTGGCCCTTCACGCCGAGTTCGAGCTGCGTCGAGATTTCCGGCTTCACCTGCGGGTTGCCGACGTAGAAATAGCCGTCGCCGCGCGGCGAGGATTCGTACCGCTCGCGCATCTCGCCGGCGCGGAAACCACGCGACAGGCTGGCGTAGGGGCGCAGCAGCGGGGCGATTTCATAGCTGGCGCCGAGGCTGCCGGAGAAGGCGCCGTCGCTGCGGTCGAGCCTGTCGGTGACGCGCGGGCCGGTCGGGTTGGCCGAGTTGGCCACCGAATCGGCGCTGCCCTTCACCTTGTCGTAGCGGCCGGCGGCGAGCACGTTCAGCCGGCCGAAGTTCATGTCGTCCTGCAGGTAGAAACCGGCGGCGCGGATGCGGCCGTTGGTGAAGGGGTCGGTGCGCGCATAGGTGGTGCTGTGCGGCGGCACGGCGTTGATGCGGCGCGGCGAGGCGTCCATTTCCCACAGGTTCAGGCCGAAGGAAACGAGATGCTGCGGATGCACCAGCCAGTCGGCGCGGGCGTCGAAGCCGTCGGTGTCGAAGCTGACGTGTGTCGTCGTGATGTCGCGGCGCAGCCTGGGCGACCAGGCGTAGATGGTGCGCTCCATTTCCTGCCGCCACAGGCGGAGGTCGAAATTCAGGGGCGATTCGCCCGTGCCCTTGTAGCTGTAGCCGACCTCGGCCAGCGTGCGATCCTGCTTCGGCGAGTGCACGGTGGTGCTGCCGACGGCGGCGGCGACGGCGGGATTCGGATGCGAGAAAGGCTTGGTCGAACCCGGATACCAGACGTCTTCGTCCTGATGTTTCTGCAGCGACAGGCGCAATTGCTGCTGGCCGTCGATGCGGAAGCGGTACTGGCCGATGAAGCTGTCGGAGTCGTAGCCGCTGCGATTCACGCGGCCGTCCGGGGCCTTGTAGTCGTCGATGCGGGCGAGCGAGGCGCCGAGCATCAGCGCGTGGTCGCCCTGCGACAGGTTCATGACGCCGGTGCCGCGCATGCCCTGGCTGGCGCTGTCGTAGCTGGCGCCGGCCGAGAACTTCGCGCCCGGTTCGAAGCGGGCCTGCGGCATCAGCACGTTGATCGCACCGCCGAGCGCGCCGGTGCCGTAGAGCACCGAGGCCGGCCCCTTCACCGCTTCGATGCGGTCGGCGAGACCGAAGGCCATGAACGAGGCGATGGCGCCGGCCGGTTGGGCCGAGTTGAGGCGCATCCCGTCGACCAGCAGGACGATGCTTTCCTTTTTCAGGCCGCGGATCACCGGGTTCTGTCCCTGTGCGCTGTCGCCGTTTACGGCGAAGCCCGGCTCGCCGCGCAGCGCCTGGCCGAGGTTGTCGGCGCCGTTCCTGCGCAGCTCGTCGCCATCGGCGACAAAGACCGAGGACGGGGTGCTCAGGGTGTCGGCTTCGTAGCCCTTGGCGGTGACGCTGACCGGGGCGAGGGTGGTGTCGGCAAAAGCCGGCGAACTTGCGCAGAGGACAGCAAGCGCGGCAGCCAGCGGGCGCAGGGTGAAGGGCATGGGGACTCCGAAGAAAAGGGTCGTGCAAAAGGGGGGACAAAAGGGCCGTGCAAAAAGGGCCAAGCAAAACGTGCCGTGCAGGGGCGGCCATGAAAGGCCGTTCCCGAGGCGGTGGCTGGCTGGCGGAGGCTGGCTTGCCGGGATGCGCCAATTGTAACATCGAATGAGAACGGTTCGTGTTTGACGTGTATCAAAAAATAGGAATTTTCTGATTTTCAGCGCCTTTTCCGGCAGGGGGTGATGAGCGCTGGCGGGTGCTGAAAAAAGAAATCGAAACCGTGCTTGTTTGCGTGAAGTCGTCAGTAAAGGCCTTTGTTCGCGTGTTTTGCCGCATTTTTGCCGATCTTGTGCGCTGCTCTTGCGCCCCGGCGTTCTGGTCTGACGTCTTTCCAGCATCACAACGTGTTACATTCGGTGACATCCGTTTTGATAATCGTTATCATGCGCAAAATCAAACAGCCAGCCAGTGAAAACAGCCAGCCAGTCTTGATCCGTTGTTTTTTCAACCATCCGATCCCGACAGGAGTGACCCAATGACTGGCGCCGTCTCTCGTTCCGCCTTTACCCCGAAACCCCTCGCCCTCAGCATTTCTCTGCTGCTTTCCTGTGGCGTCGCGCTGGCGCAGCAGCCTGGTGGCGAACGCAAACTGTCCGATGTCGTGGTCACGGCCTCGGGCTTCGAGCAGGAGCTCAAGAATGCGCCGGCCAGCATCTCCGTGGTGACGCGGCAGGATCTGGAGGCGAAGCAGTTCCGCGATCTGGCGGAAGCGCTGGTAGACGTCGAGGGCATCGACGTGCGCGGCGCCACCGGCAAGACCGGCGGCCTGAACATCAGCATCCGGGGGATGCCGAGCGAGTACACGCTGATCCTCATCGACGGCCGCCGTCAGAACGTGGCCGGCGACGTTGCGCCGAACGGTTTCGGCGACGCGCTGACCAGCTTCATTCCGCCGATCTCGGCCATTGAACGCATCGAGGTCATCCGCGGCCCGATGTCCACGCTCTACGGTTCGGATGCGATGGGTGGCGTGGTGAACATCATCACCCGCAAGGTGGCGAAGACCTGGGGCGGTTCTGTCGGCGTCGAAGCCGGCCTGCCGCAGGATCGCGATTTCGGCGATACCGGCAAATTCAATTTCTACGCCAACGGCCCGATCGCGCAGGACGTGCTCGGCATCGCGCTGCGCGGCAACGTCTACCGCCGCGACGAAGCCGAGCGCCTGCGTCCCGGCTCGCAGCTCACCGCCGGTGGCGTGCGCGACCCGGCGCCGGCGGAGAGCCGCCAGCACAACATCGGCGCCCGCCTGACCCTGACGCCGAACAAGAGCCACGACATCTGGCTCGACGTCGAACAGGGCAAGACCTGGTACGGCAACGAGGATTGCCGCCTCGGCCGCGTCGACAGGGCCAACTGCCTGACCGGCGGCACGGTTCCCCAGTTCTACGGCTACAAGGATTACATGCGCCTGAACCGCGACCAGGTCGCCATCGGCCACGTTTCCCGCCTCGGCATCGGCGTGCTCGAATCCAGCCTGATGCGGACGGAGACGGTCACCGAAGGTCGCACCATCCCGACCGACGCGCGGCCGGCCGGATCGCCCGACATCGGCGCTGATCGCAAGCTGGAAACGACCAACGTGGTCTTCGACACCAAGCTCGTGGCGCCGCTCGGCGAATCCCACGTGGCGACCGTCGGTGCCCAGTGGTGGGATGCCGAGCTGGTTGACGGCCTGCTCACCGACAAGCACAGCCAGACCATCTGGTCGGTTTTCGCCGAGGACGAATGGCGCCTGACGCCGACCCTCGCCGCCACTTTCGGCGCCCGTTACGACGATCACGACACCTTCGGCGGCGAGGTCAGCCCGCGCGCCTACCTGGTCTGGAACACGACCGACCGATGGACGATGAAGGGCGGCGTCAGCAAGGGTTTCAAGGCACCGACCTTGAACCGCCTGATCGACGGCGTCAGCGGCATCGGTGGTCAAGGCACGTCGATTGCCATCGGCAATCCGGGACTCAAGCCGGAAACCAGCACCAACACCGAGTTCGGCGTGCTCTACGACAACGCAAGCGGCTTCACCGGTTCGGCCACGCTGTTCCACAACAAGATCAAGGACAAGATGGTCAGTGGCGCCGGCGACTGCGCCGTGGCGTGGATTTCGAGCTGTGCCGCCAACCCCGCCGCCACCTACATGGACAACCGGGACGAGGCGAAGACCTGGGGCTTCGAACTGTCCACCCGCATCCCGCTTGCCGCGCGCTGGGCGCTCAACATGAACTACACCTGGACCGACAGCGAGGTGCGCGAGAACGGCCAGGATGCCGGCAAGCTCAGCGATACCGCCAAGCATGTCGCCAACGCGCAGCTGCGCTGGACGGCGACCGACCGGCTCGATGTCTGGCTGCGCGGCGAATACCGCGGCAAGAGCCGCCGCTTCGACCAGGACGAGAAATTCCTGACCGGAAACAACCTGCGTGAGTACCAGGCACTCGGCGACCTGAAGGGCTACGCCATGCTCCACCTGGGCAGCTCGTACAAGGTCACGGACAAGCTGCGGATCAGCGCCAACATCTTCAACCTGCTCGACAAGGATTTCACCGGCTACAAGACCTGGGTCGATACCGCCGGCAACGTCCAGATCGGCAGCCCTTACTACAAATCCGCCCAGTCGACCAAGGGCACGGTGCCGAGCGGCCGTACCTTCTGGATCTCGGCCAACCTCGATTTCTGACCGGGTCGGCGCGTGGCGGCGCTTGCTCCGGCGGCCGCCGCCACGCGCTTTTCGTCTTCAAGGTTCATCGATGCAGGATCGCACCGTCTCGCCCCGATCTCCCGCCGCCCGGCGCCGCGCGCGCTGGGTCAGGCTGCTGCACCAGTGGCACTGGATCAGTTCGGCCATCTGCCTGGTCGGCATGATCCTTTTCGCCTTCACCGGCATCACGCTCAATCATGCCGGCCAGATCGAGTCGCGGCCGCAGGTGACGCGCGTCGAGGGGCGCCTGCCCGATGCGCTGCTGCACGCGCTGAACGGCGACGAGAGCGAGGGGGGAGAAACGGCCGCAGCACCGCTGCCCTCCGGCGTGCTGCGCTGGCTGGAAAGCGAACTTGGCGTGCGCGTTGCCGGCGCCGCCGAATGGTCGGCCGACGAGGTCTACCTGCCGCTGCCGCGACCGGGTGGCGATGCCTGGCTGCGCATCGACCGCGAACTCGGCGAAGTCGAGTACGAGCGTACCGATCGCGGCTGGGTCGCCTGGCTCAACGACTTGCACAAGGGGCGACACACCGGCCGCGCCTGGGCCTGGTTCCTCGACATCTTTTCGCTTGCCTGCCTCGTCTTTTCGCTGAGCGGCCTGCTGCTGCTCAAGATCCATGCCGGCAACCGCCGCATGACCTGGCCGCTGGTCGCCGGCGGCCTCGTGCTGCCGGCCCTGCTCATCGTTTTGTTCATTCACTGATCGACTGGAGTATTCGCGTGCCCAAGTTTTTCCGCAGGATGTCCGGCGTCGCCCTGATGGCGGCGCTGCTGCCGCAGGCCCAGGCGGCCGAGCTGGCGATACGGGTCGAAATTCCCCGCCTCAACGTCGCCGAGTACCACCGTCCGTATCTCGCCTTCTGGCTCGAAGGCGAGCGGCGCGACGTGCACAACCTCGCCGTCTGGTACGACCTGAAGATGAAGGACGGCGAAGGCGCCAAGTGGCTGACCGACCTGCGCCAGTGGTGGCGCAAGAGCGGCCGCGAACTGTCGTTTCCGGTCGACGGCATGACCAGCGCGACGCGGGCGCCGGGCGCGCACCGCCTGTCGTTTACCAGCGCCGACCCGGTGATCGCACGGCTGCCGGCCGGCAACTATCGCCTGGTCATCGAGGCGGTGCGCGAGGTCGGCGGGCGCGAGGTGTTGAGCCAGTCCTTTGCCTGGCCGCCGAAGGAGGCCGCCCGTTTCGAGCTGCGCGGCAAGGACGAGCTGGGTGCCGTTGCCGTCGAGCTGAAACCCTGAGCCGGCGCCGTTTCGCCGGCCCGCTCCTTCTTTTTTCGTTTCCCTTTGCGCAAGGAGATTTCCATGTTGCGACCCCTCACCCTCGCCGCCCTGACGGCCGGTGCCTTGTCCTTTTCCACGGTAGCCAGCGCTCACAACGTCTGGCTGCTGCCGTCTGCCACCGTTCTTGCCAAGGCTGAAACGATCACCGTCGACGCGGCGGTTTCGAACGACCTGTTCTTCTTCAACCACGTGCCGCTGTCGCTCGACAACCTGCGCATCGAAGGGCCGGACGGCCGCCTCCTGCAAGCCGAAAACCCGCACCGGGGCAAGCTGCGCAGCGTCTTCGACCTGAAGGTCGAGCAGCCGGGCAGCCACCGGCTGGCCGTCGTCAATAGGGCCTCTTCGCCAGCTACCTGCACAAGGGCGAGCGCAAGCGCTGGCGTGGCACGCCCGAGGCGCTGGCCGGCGCGATCCCGGCCGATGCCAGCGAAGTGCAGGTGACGGAGAGCCTGGGACGCATCGAAACCTGGGTGACGCTCGGCAAGCCGAGCCTGCCGGCGCCGCTCGGGCGGGGGATGGAACTGCGCCCGGTGACGCATCCGAACGACCTGGTCAGCGGCGAGGAGGCAAGCTTCGCGCTGCTCGTCGACGGCCAGCCGGCAAGCGGCGTCGAGGTCACGGCGATTCGCGGCGGCACCCGTTACCGCGACCGGCAGGAAGAAATGACGACGAAAACCGACGCGCGCGGCGAATTCGCCTTCACCTGGCAGCAGCCCGGCATGTACTGGCTGGAAGCGAGCGCCAAGGACGACAAGGTATCGGTGCCGGCCGCGAAGGAACGCCGCCTGATGTACGTGGTGACGCTGGAAGTGATGCCGCAGTAGGGTTTGCGCCGTACGTTTCCCGGATCTGCGGGCGGCGGCCTCGACGCAGTCGGCGGGTTCGCGTTCGAGCGCCGGTTCGGTGTGTTCGATCTGCGCCAGATGCTGCGCCAGCACGCGCGGCATCTGGCCGGGAATCAGGCCATGGGCGAGCAGGCGTTCGTGCAGTTCGCCTGCGCCGCCGGCGAAGCCGACGACGGCCACCTGTCCGGGGCGGGCGCCGGCCAGCGTCGCCATCGTTTACCTTGCCTGCCGCTGCCGTTGTGGGTGTGCGACAGTTACGGGCGTGCCCGTTCGCCGATGCGTTTGCCGCGTGTCGTTTCTCGTCCGACGGCGGAGGCTTGACCGGGTCCGTCATGCGGTAAACACTGCCGATTGTGTCCTCGTCATTGCACGGCCGTGTCCGTGCGCGTCGCGGAGACACGCCGGAGTCCAACCGCAGGAACAGACGCCCCCCGAACGCATCGTGAACAGGCTGCCCGTCCCTTTCCCATCCGTCGGCGATGCCCCGCCGGCTGCGCGCGGCCGGCGCGTGCCGGGAGCGCTCCGGTGAGCGGCGAGCAGACGGCAACGCGCGCTGGGGGCTGGCCGTCGGCGGGCAGTCGCGGCATCGTGCTGCGTCTCGCCGGACTGGCGGTGGCGGTGCCCTTGCTGTGGCTGCTCTGGTGGCAGGAATCGCCGTGGCCCCTGCTTGTCGCGCTGGCGCTGCCGATCCTCTATGGCCTCGTCAGCACGCTCGGCCAGGTGCACCGGCTGCGCGCGACGCAGCGCGCCTACCAGCTGGCAATGCAGGCGGCGCACGACGGCTTCTGGCACTGGGACCCGGTCGGCAAGCGTCTCGATGTCGGTCAGCGACTGCTCGAAATCCTGGGTTACAGCCAGAACTTCCTGCCCGACACGCATGCCTGGCTGGAACTGGTGCATCCGGACGACCGCGCGCATTACAACCGCACCGTCGCCGAGCACCTGAAGGGGAAGACCCCGTTCTTCTATTGTGAATACCGGGTGCGTGCGTACAGCGGCGAGTACCGCTGGATCGCCTCGCGCGGCATTGCCGTGCGCGACCGCCGCGGCGTTGCCTACCAGATGGCCGGTTCGGTCACCGACATCACCGAACGCAAGCGGCACGAGGAGGAAATCGCCCACCTCGCGCGCCACGACCGGCTGACCGGACTGGCCAACCGCTTCCTGCTCGAAGAGCGGCTGGCCGAGGCGCTGCCGGCGGCCAAGGCGGACGGTGGCCGGGTGGCGCTGGTGTTCATCGATCTCGACCGCTTCAAGGACATCAACGATTCGCTTGGTCACCGCCTCGGCGATCACCTGCTGCTGGCTGTCGCCGGCCGCCTCGCCGGCGGCCTGGAGGAGGGCGAGACGCTGGTGCGCCAGGGCGGCGACGAATTCATCGCGCTCATGCCGGGCATCGCCGGGCGCGAGGCCGCCGAGGCTCGGGCGCGGGCACTGCTCGAATTGCTCGAAACCCCTTTCCTCGTCGATGGCAACCACCTGCACGTCGGCGCCAGCCTTGGCCTCAGCCTGTTCCCGGACGATGCGACGGACGCCGAGCAGCTGCTGCGCAACGCCGACACGGCGATGTACGCGGCCAAGCGCGATGGCGGTGGCACGGTGCGCTGGCACACGCCGGAGATGAAGGAGCGCGTGCTGCACCGGGCGTCGATGGAGCTGCGGCTGCGCCGGGCGATCGAGCAGGAGCAGTTCGTGTTGCACTACCAGCCGCAGTTCGAGGCGGCGACCGGCCGCCTGTTCGGCGCCGAGGCGCTGCTGCGCTGGCGCGACGGCGACGAGTGGATTCCGCCCGACCGCTTCATCCCGGTCGCCGAGGAGACCGGGCTGATCGTGCCGATCGGCGACTGGGTGCTGGACCACGCCGTCGCCTGCGCCGGCCGCTGGCGGGCAAGCCGTGCGCGACCGCTGCGCATGGCCATCAACCTGTCGCCGCGCCAGTTCTGGAGCGGCGACCTGCTGGCGCGCGTGCTCGCTGCCGTCGACCGCTACGGTGTCGATGCCGACCGGATCGAGCTGGAGATCACCGAGTCGATGCTGCTGCAGGCCGAGGGCGGACACGTCTCGGCGCTGCGCGCGTTGCGCGAGCACGGCATGCGGCTGGCGCTCGACGACTTCGGCACCGGCTACTCTTCGCTGTCCTATCTCCACCGGCTGCCCTTCACCAGCCTGAAGATCGACCGCAGCTTCGTCAGTGCGCTGTTCGACCGGGACGGCAATTATTCGGAAGGGGCGGCGCTGATTCCGGCCATCGTCGCCATGGCGCACAGCCTGGAGCTGGAGGTCGTCGCCGAGGGCGTCGAGACTTCCGCGCAGCTGGTGCATCTGCGCGATCTTGGCGTCGACCTGCACCAGGGGTTCTACAGCGGGCGGCCGGTGGCGGAAGCGGATTTTGCACGCAGTTTCCTCGATGCCGACGATGCCGGGTGAATCGACGATGGAGCCGACCCCGGGAAGCATCAAGAAGATCGATATTGCCGAGCTGAAGCCCGGCATGTACATCGCCGACCTGAACGTCGGCTGGATCGATCATCCTTTCCTGTACAACAGTTTTTCCGTGACCGACGAGGCGCTCGTCGAGCGGATCCGCCGGGCCGGCATCCGCGAGGTGTATATCGACACGTCGCGCGGGCTGGACGTGCCGCATGCGCCGACGCGCGAAGAGGTGGTGCATCAGCTGAACCGGGAGATGCACCGCGTCGTGGCCGAGGCGAGGGCGCCGGTCCGCGTGTCCTACCGCGAGGAGGTGGTGCGGGCGGTGCGTGTCCGGGACGAAGCCAACCGGATTGCCCATGACATCCTCAACGATGTCCGGCTGGGCCGGCAGGTCGATGTCGAGAAAGTCCGGCCGGTCGTTCACCAGATGACCGAATCCATCCTGCGCAACCACAG